>DATLVW010000595.1:0-19883 GCA_035577085.1 Thermoanaerobaculia bacterium | reverse complement strand
CTGCAGCTTCGTGTCTTCGCGTCTTCGCGTGACTGATTAAGCGCGGCTTTCGCTGTCGCTGGCATCCGCGCCGACATTCTTGCGCAGTGCGATTCGGTGCTTGCGGATCTTGTAGTAGAGCGTGTTTCGGGTGACGCCGAGGCGCTTGGCGGCGCGGTCGATGACGCCGTCTTCTTCTTTCAGCACGCGCGTGATGTGACGCGCTTCGACCTCGGTCAGCGTCAGCCGCGTATCCTCCGCCGCCCCCTCGGACGTCGGATGTTCGAAGCGAAGGTCGCCGCGCTGAATCTCGTTTCGCTCGCTCAGAAGGAGCGACCGCTCCAGCACGTTCTTCAGCTCGCGGATGTTGCCCGGCCACGCGTATTGTTGCAACGCGCGGACAGCAGGAGCGGCCAGACTCGTTCCGGAGCGGCCCAGCTCGTGGGAGATCCGCGCGAGGAGATCGGCCGCCAGCGCTTCGATGTCCTCCGGCCGCTCGCGGAGCGCCGGCAAACGAAGAACGATCGTGCTGATGCGGAAGTAGAGATCCTCGCGAAAGCGTCTGGTGCGCACCAGATTGTTCATGTCGTGATGCGTCGCCGCGATCAACCGCACATCGGCGAAACGGTCCTTCACATCGCCGAGCCGGCGAAAGCGTTTGTCTTCGAGGACTTTGAGTAACTTCGGCTGCACCTGCAGATCGACGTCGCCGATCTCATCGAGAAATAGCGTCCCGCGGTGCGCGAGATCGAAGAGACCCTGTTTGGCTTGCACCGCGCCAGTGAACGCGCCTTTCTCGTGCCCGAAAAGCTCCGACTCGAGGAAGTCTTTCGACAGACCGGCGCAGTTCAGATCGACGAACGGCTCCTGCTTCCGCCGGCCGTTGCGATGAAGCCAGTTGGAGAGGATTCCCTTTCCGGTTCCGGTCTCGCCTTGAATCAGAATCGGCCGGTCGGTGGAGACGATCTTGTCAACGTCGGATTCGAGCTGGCGCACCGCGGCGCTCGTGCCGGTGAAGGGATCGAGAACGTCGCGCGACTCTTTCTTCCGATCGGCCTGATCGGCCTGCCGGCTGCGCTGCGTGTCGAGGGTGCGGTTGAGGATGACCAGGAGCGTCGGCAGCTCGACCGGCTTGGTCAGAAACTGCTGCGCGCCTTCCTTGATCGCGCTGACGGCCAGCTCGACGCTTCCGTGCGCCGTGAGCACGATGATGGCGACCTCGGCGTCGATGGCCAGAAATTGCGGCAGCAGATCCAGCGCGGTGCAGTCGCGCAGCTTGTAATCGAGAATGATCGCGTCAGGCCGCTCCTTGCGCGCCAGCGCCAGCGCGGAGCTGCGGCTGTCGGCGTCCGAGACCTCGAATCCCGAGGTGGTGAGAAAGCGGCGAATGGCCATCCGGATCGACGGTTCATCGTCGACGATCAGCACGCGGTTTCGAGTCATGTCCGTCATGATGCGACACTTTTCGCGGCGGCCTCGGTACCGCCGAGGGGAAAGAGCACACGAATACTGCCGCCGCCCTCCGGCCGGTTCGCAGCGAATACCTTTCCGGAGTGCTCTTCGACGATGCGATGCACGATGGAGAGGCCGAGGCCCGTGCCGCCGTCGCGCATCGTGAAGAAGGGCTCGAAGACGCGCTCGAGGTTCTCAGTAGCGAAGCCGGTGCCCTCATCGTCGACGCGGCACTCCACCCAGTGACGGCCTGCGTGCTCGACGATCGAGCTGCTGATCTGAACCTTGCTGCCGCGCTCCGAATGCTGGATGGCGTTGTCGATCAGGTTCTCGAAAACCTGGCGCAACCGCGAGGAGTCCATCAGCAGCGTCGGGATGCCGTTGGTCATTTGATTCACGATGCGAACGTGTGCGGCGCGTGCGGCCTGCTGCCGGCTTTCGACGGCGCTGCCGACAACGTCGCGGAGATGCCCGCGCTCGATCGACAGCGCGCCTGGTTTCCCGTACTCGAGCAATTCCTTCATCAGGTGAATCAGCCGGTTCACTTCCTGCCGCAGCGTGGCCGCGAACTCCACGTAGCCCGGCCTGCTCATCTCGTCCTGATAGGCATCGAGCGTGGCGGAGATGCCGAAGAGCGGATTGCGCACCTCGTGCGCGACGCCCGCGACGAGGTTTCCCATCGCCGACAGCGTCTCGCTTCGCCGCAACGATTCCTGCAGCTCCACGATGCCGGTGATTTCCCACAGGACGAGGATGAAGCGCTCTCCACCGTCGTTCGGAGCGGAGAAGTGGGAGACGACGATGTCCCACGTCCTGCCTTCTGCGTCCTTCGTTTCCGCGGACGTGCCGTGGCCCTCGGTGGTGATGTAGGAGACGAGCTGTCCGGCGGTGTGCCAAGGCTCGCGCGATGGGAGTTGCCCGATCGGCTTCCCTTTGATCTGCTCCTCGGACAAGCGGCTCAGCTCCAGCGCCGCGCGGTTCACGCGGACGATCGCTCCGTTCTCCTCGGTGATCAGAATTGGCGTGGTAACGGTGTCGAACGTTTCCTGCCATTCGGCCGCGGAGCGCGCGATCTCGCTCTGCAACCGCCGCTGCTCCGCCTCGGCTTGCCGGCGCTCCGTGATGTCGACGCCGGTTGCCACCATGAATGGCTGGCCGCGGACGTCCATCCGCCTCGCGTTGAACAGGTAGTTCCTGATGCCGGCTTTGAGCACCATGCGGGTCTCCACCTCCGCGTGACCGGTATCGAATATCTCGGCGACTTTCTCTTCGATCATCGCGCGGTCATCCGGGTGAACCATTGGACGGCCGACGCGGTCAGACAGAAGCTGCTCGCCGTCTGCCACGCGAGCCATGTTGTCGTTCCAGCGAATGAATCGCCCCTCACGGTCCTGAATGAAGAAAATGCCGGTCATGGTGTTGATCGCCGTGTTCGTGAAGTCTTCCTGCTCCTTCAATTCGGTGTAACGCTGCTCGAGCTGGAGAACCATTTTGGCAATGCTGGAACGGAGGTTCTCCAGATCAGCCGTGAAAAGCGACTCCGGCTGCGGCGCGTTTTGCGGCCCTACTCCCGTGCTGACGGCAACGGCATACCGTTCGATCTCGTTCAGCGGACGAACCACAACGCGCAGAAGGATGAAGTACGTGCCGAGGACAACGAGCAAATCGACCCCAACGATCATGCCCACGATGCGAATCAGCAGCATGCGAAGATCGGTGTTAAGGTATTCCTTCGTCACGAGCAGGCGCACGGTTCCGATCTGCTTGTCGCCGAAGTAGATCTCCCTCTCCTCGACGAGCATGTCGGCGGGTGTGGATTTTCCATCCCACAGCCTGAACTTCCCGTCCGGTTTCCGCAGGCGGCCAATGTCCTCGCCCGCTGTATGAACGGAGATTCCGGAGACCGACTTCGGTTTCGTCATCGCCTCGATCACCTTATCGATCTGGGCACGATCGACGTTCCAGATCGGGAGCGCCAGTGCTACGGAAAGCTCGTTTGCCTGGATCGTGGTGAGGTCCTGGAGCGCCTTCCGTTGCGCCCTTGCGTCCAACCGATAGCTGATGATCCCGTATATGCCGAGCAACACAGTCGTCACCGCGACCAGCGTGGCGGCAACGACCATGGCGAGCGAGGATCTGCGTGCGGGCATTACTTGTACGTTTGCGGATCGAACCATAGCCGCTTGTCGCTGAACGGAACTTCCGGGCCGAGAAACGGATTGCCGATCTTGATGATCTGCCGGCTCTTCAAACGCAGACGCTCGATCTTGTGCCGCTGATACTTGTCGAAGATGCGGTCATACGTTCCGTCGGCGATCATCATCCGCATCCCTTCCTCGGCACGCGTCGCCAGCCGCCGCCCTTCCGCCGTCTTCGGAAACCAGAAGTACATCGGCAGGGGATAGTAGAGGATGAGGTTCCTTTCGATATCAAGATCGGGGAGACGGCTTTTGCGCTGATCGTACTCGTCGAGCACCTCCACCGCGGCGCGCAGAAAGATGTCGAAGCGCTTCCTGGCCAGCATCTCGAACAGACCGTCGTAGCTCGATCCGGTGACTACCTTAAGGCCTGCGGCGTTGAGGATGTCGACGTCGACCCAGCCGAGGCCGAGTCCGAACGTGAACTTGTGAAGGTCGGCGAGCGTGCGCACGTTCGCGAATCGCGGCTGCTCCTCCTTGCGGATCAGGAAGACGCAGTAGCCGCCGAGGTTCTTGTCGACAGGGATGTGGATCGGGATGAGACTGCGCTCGAACTCCGGAGTCGTACTCAGATACATCACCGTCAGCTTGCCGGTGGCGTTCTTCAGCTCGAGGGCCTGCCGGCGCTCGGTCATCAACTCCGACTTCACCATCCGGTACGGCCCCCACTTCGGCGTCGTCTTCTCCAGTGCCGTTCTCAAAATCTCCCAGTGATACTGATAGCGCACGTCCAGCGCCGATTCAGGAGCGTTGTAAACATAGGTCATCACGGGCTGGGCGAGTGCTGCTGCCGCAGTCATGAACACAAGAACTGCCAGAAACGCGGACCGGCGTGCCATGGGAACCTGAATACGTTGGATGAGTGCTCCCAGTTTATCCTTCCGCCATGCGATTCGAAACAAAGGCGGTTCATTCCGGAGCAGGGGCTGATGACGAAACTGGTGCAATTGCGGCCCCGATTCATCTTTCGACGACATTTGAGCGGCGCGCCGAGGACGGCGAGCCGTCGCACGGATTCAGTTACATCCGCGACGGGAATCCGACGCAAGCGCGTCTTGAAGAGGCGCTCGCGGCGATCGATTCGGGATCGCACGCGCTGGCCTTCGCCTCGGGGATGGCGGCGACGACGTGCCTGTTGCAGGCGCTGCCAGCCGGCTCGCACGTAATTCTGCAGGACGAGAGTTACTACGGCGTGCGCGCGCTGGCCAACGAGTTCCTGAACCGCTGGGGCCTGACCTTCGACTTCGTGGCGATGGACGATCTCGATGCGGTGAAGTCGGCGGTGCGCCCAACGACGCGCGCGATCTGGTGCGAATCGCCATCGAATCCATTGATGAGAATCGCGGACGTGGCCGCGCTCGCGCGCATCGCGCACGAGGGCAATGCGATCCTGATCGCGGATGCCACGTTCGCCACGCCGGCGTTGCAGCGTCCCATCGAACAAGGCGCCGACGTCGTTCTCCACTCCACCACCAAGTACCTCGGCGGACACAGCGACGTGCAGGGCGGTTCACTCGCCTTCGCGCAGCGTGGTGCGCTGACCGAGGCGGTCGAGCACTGCCGCAAGATCACCGGGGGCGTGGCGTCGCCGTTCAATTCATGGCTGATCCTGCGCGGCATCCGTTCGCTCCCTGCGCGGATGCGCGTGCATTGCGAGAACGCGATGGCCCTCGCGCGCGCCTTGGCAAACCATCCACGCGTCGAAGCCGTGCACTATCCGGGACTGGAATCGCATCCCGGTCACGCCATCGCCGCGAAGCAGATGTCCGCGTTCGGCGGCATGCTCTCCTTTAACGTCCGGGGCGGGCGAGAGGCGGCGCTCGCCGTCACCGCCAAGACGAAAATCTTCACACGCGCCACATCCCTCGGCGGCACAGAAAGCCTGATCGAACATCGCAACTCGAGCGAAGGCCCCGGAAGCCGGACCGCGGAGAACCTCCTGCGGATCTCAACGGGTCTGGAGCACGCGGATGATCTGGTGGAGGATTTACTCAGGGCGCTGGATTAGAGGAACTACCACAGAGACACAGAGAGCACAGAGAAAACCTCTGTGTCCTCTGTGTCTCCGTGGTGATCGTTTTTCATCGCAAAAGCGCAAGAGTCTCACAACGCTTGATCCCAGCCCACTTGCGCGAGTCAGCAGTGACGCTCCGGGGAGCGTGCGCCGCGAGCAACGCGCGAACGGTACTGTCCTGGCATTCGAAGAGAGTGCGGCGATAGAGCGTGCCGGTCAGCGCGTAGTCCAGGGCGCGATTGCCGTCACTGTCGGCGGGCGTGGGATCGGCGCCGCGTTGTAGCAACAGCTCAACGATGGGCGTGTAGCCGTAGCCTGCTGCCATCATCAAAGGCGTGACGCGAAGCTGCTTCGTGCGCGGCTCCGTTTCGTAATCGCCCGTTTTGTTGACGTCGGCGCCCGAATCGAGCAACGCCTTCACGGCCTCGATCTGGTTTCTGGAGATAGCGTGCATGAGCGGCGTCCAGTTGAGCGCACCGTATGCAGCGTTCGGGTCGCAACCTCTCTTGACGATCGCGCGGATTGCCGGAGCGTCGCCCTCGCGCGCGGCGACGATCAGCGAAGGCGTGTGTCGCGAGATGGCGAAGCAACCGGCAAGCAGGGTGACGCAAGCAATGGAAGTAAAGAGTCGCATCGTGACCTCGATCGGGAACAGTCTGATCCAATTTATGGCCTGAGTGATCACAAGTCAAGTACTTGGCGGTGACAAGCAGGACGACGCGGATGGACGGACGCGACAGCGGATACCAGGCGCGACAACGAGAAATCGTCGCCGAATCCGGCTGGCCCCAAACGCGCGAAGCGCAACCAACCGATAACCGACAACGCGCGAAGCGCATAATTCCCCCTTGCTCCCGCTCGCCGATCACAATCCTCGACGGACGACGCCGGTCGTCAACATCATCCTCATCGTCATCAACGTGCTGATGTTCTTCTGGGAGATCTCCCTCGGGCCGCAATTCGAGCCGGTTTTAACCAACGTTGCCTTCGTTCCGGCGCGCTTCTGGTATCTGCCCGATTCGCTCCTGCCGAACATCATCACGATGTTCGTTTCCATGTTCCTTCACGGCGGCTGGCTTCACCTCGGCGGGAACATGCTCTACCTGTGGGTCTTCGGCGATAACGTGGAGGACCGCCTCGGGCATGTGAAGTACTTCTTCTTCTACATCGCCTGCGGGCTCATCGCCACGCTGACGCACGCGGCAATGAATCCCACCTCGCGCGTGCCGTCCATCGGGGCGTCGGGAGCGATCGCGGGCGTGCTCGGTGCGTACATCGTCCTCTTTCCGAAGCAGCGCGTGACGACGCTGATCCCGATCTTCATCTTCATCACCGTCCGCGAGATTCCCGCCGTCTTCCTCCTCGGCTTCTGGATCGTCGTGCAGGTCTTCTTCGGTGCGGCGTCGATGAACGGCGATCTTCAGAGCGCCGGCGGCGTTGCCTACTTTGCGCATATCGGAGGCTTCATCGCCGGGATGTTGCTGGTCGTCCTGCTCGGCGGTCTGCGCCGGCCGCCTTTGCGTCCGGTGCCTCAGGACTATCGGTGGCGCAACGGGCGTCTTTAGTGAGGCATCTTCACTTGAAGCGCGAAAAGAGCGTGGCAACGTCGTCAGCGGAGACGGTGTTGACGAACGTTCCGGTCCCGAGCTCGAAGCCTGCGACCGCGCCGATGCGCGGGAGGAGCTCGAGATACCAATGTCCCGCCCTCGGCTCGCCCGGGAATACGACAAACGCCCAGTTGAAGGAATCGCTGATCGTGCTCATGGCGCGGACCGACGACTGGAGCAGCGACGCCAGCTCGTGCGGTTCGTCGAGTTGATTCTCGTGCGCTTTGGGAACGATCCATTGCTGCCAGGCGAGGCGCGCGCCTCGTGGGGCAATCCATCGATAGTGCTCGGACTCGACGATCAGAGGATGTTCGCGCAGATCGCACAGCGGACAGTTAGCGGCTTCCGCGAATGCAGCGCTTTCTCGCGCGATGCGCGCCGGGATGAATGGCGTCCCTACCAGTTGCGAATGGAGATGCGGCATCGACGCGCCCGCCCTACGACCGTGGTTCTTGAAGATGCAAACGTACGCTGTCTTCGCGGCCAGCGCGCGATACCGCTCGAAATAGAGCTCAACCACCCGCTTGGCATGATCAGGAGCGAGCGCGTCAAACGTGTCGTCGTGCAGCGCGCTCTCGACGATGATCTCGGAGTGCTCCGTCGGCGGATACCGATTGGGAAAGACCCGGATCCGCCACGGATCGCCGTCGCGGCAGATCTCCGGCGGCGTTTCGTTTTCGGCACCGGGACAGAACGGGCACGGAGCGCCCTCGTAGACATTGGGCCGGTCCTCGCGTTGCGGCGCGACGATCACCGGCTCGCCTGTGATCGGATTCAACTCGTCCGTCACGAACGCTCCAGCCGAATCGCGACGCGCACGCGCTGCACGACGCCGTAGAGCGCGAAGAGCAGCACCACCACGGCCAGCCATTCCGCGACCGTCAGCCTCGCCAATTGCAGCGCCTGCCATCCGTTCGTGAAGAGGCTGTACGAGACGATCGGAAGAATGATGATGCCGAGGACGAACTCGCCGCGGCCGATGGACTCGTAGCTGCGCTCGCCGTACGTCGCCTCGATCTGCGTGCCGATGTAGCCGTTGAGCATCGTCATGATGATGCCGGCCATCGCCAGCGGCTGGCGCACGTTGTTCCCGTAAAGCCAGCAAGCGGCAAGCAGCGTGTCGCCGGCGCGGTCGGCGCAGTGATCGAGAAAGTCGCCGAAGCGCGAGGTCTTGTTCTGCACGCGCGCCACGATGCCGTCGAGCGCATCGGCGAATCCGCTGATGGCGATGAAGATGATGGCGACGAGGAAGAGCGGCGGCCGCTCCCCGCCGTACGCCAGGCACGCCGCGCCAATCAGGTTCAGCGCGAACGCGATGAGCGTGATCGCGTTCGGAGACAGCGGCATCCGCCGCGCCAGCGGTGTGAACCAGCGAGCAAGCCGCTCGCGCCAGGGGTGCATGATGAGATTGTAAGCGGGGGAGTCGGGAGTCGGGAGTCGGGGGTCGGAGACAAGAGATCAGAGACAAGAGATCAGAGACAAGAGATCAGAGACTATCAGAGACAAGAGATCAGAGATCAGGACTGAAGTGCTGATCCCGACGCCGACCTCTGATCTCTAGTCTCTGTTGTCTCTGATCTCTGTCTTCCCTGATCTCTGTCTTCCCTGATCTCTGCCCTCAATAAATGATCACCGTGTCGTGCACGTTCGCGATCTGGTAGAGCTTTTCGATGTCCGCGTCGCCGAGGCGCACGCAGCCGTGCGAGACGGATTGTCCGAGCTTGTCCGGCTCGTCAGTGCCGTGAATGCCGTAGCCGTTGCCCATCTCCAGACGGAACTTGCCGAGGACTTTGTCGTAGTGGCGCTGCTTGGTGTCGACGGGAGGGACGATGACGGCATCACCGGCAACGATCGTCTTCCCGGGCTCGAGCTCGCGTTCGACACCGTTGTTGACTTCGACCACGGTGTCGCCTCGCACCTTGAGTACGTCGTTGCTGGTGCTGTTGTTATTGCCGCCCGACAGCCATGACCAGACGCCTGCATCGGGTTTGCTCGACACGGGCTGCCCGGTGCGCGCATCGATGGTCTGACCGGGGTCGAGATGGACAACCCGCATGCCGTTCTTCCGCGCCTCTTCGACGTAATGCCAGTCGGGGGGCACCCATTGCGGATTCTCGTCCTTGGAGATGATGTGAAGCTTTCCGATCGGTGTGTCGAACAGAATCGTCTTGCCGTCTACGGCGAGCGTCGTTCCTTTGCCGGTCGAGCAAACGGCTTCGAAAATCGTCTGGCCGCCGCGGCGAACGTAAAGCTTGTTCTCGGCAGTCGAGACGAGAATGGTCTGGCCGGTGTCAGGAACGTCATCCGTCTGCTTTTCGACATCCTGCAACTTCGATTGCAACGCGTTCACGTTCGCAGTTTTCTGCGAAGCGGTGTTGCGCAGGACGCTCGCTTTGCTGCCGCCATCTTCGTTGATGAGGCGATCGATCTCGGCGACGCGGTCGAGACGGCGTTCGTCGCGCATGTTGATCGTTTCGCCGGCTACGGCGAATGCCGCCAGCCCGAATGCCAGTACGAGAAGTGCCCAGGAGCCTAAGAATCCGATCCAGCGTTTCATTAGAAGATGTAGACCCTCGTGTCATTGGTAATCCGTGGCCAGATCGCCGCCAGATCCGCCTCGGGGACCATGAACGATCCCGGTTTCGGTCCCTGCAACGGACTCTCCGGCGGCGGTGGGGAGTGAATGACGTAGCTGTCCTGAAGAAAGATCACGTAGCGTCCGAGGCCGTTCGGAACGACGCGCCGCTCGGCCGGCTCGCGCTCGCCGTGCATCGCGTAGACCCATTCGGGGACGGGCCATGAGGCGCCGTCTTCTTTGCCGGCGACGCTGAAGCCGCCCTTGAGCGGAAGGAACGTCCAGGTCTTGCCGGTGGGTGACTTGATCGTCTTTGCTTCGCCGATCTGCACGTCCGTCTCGCGGACGATGTCGCGCCCGAAGCGGAATTGCATCTTCTTCCGCTGCGTGTCGATGGAGATGTAGAACTGCGCGCTCTGCTGGCTTTGCAGATACTGCATGCGGGCGTCGATCTCGTGCTTGAGCTGCGCCTGCGTAAGATCCATCTGCGAGAGCTCATCGCGCATCCGGTTCAGTTCGACGGGCGAATTCGCGGTGTGGCGAAAGAGGATGGCGGTCTTCTCTTCGATGACGTCGCGCTGGTGCTTGGCATAAACAAACGTGCCTGCCGCGATGATCAAAAGAAGGAGGTTCAACCAGAGAGGCGGCCGCGGGAACGACCGGCGTTCATGCCCATGCGGGCGAGGATCGGACATTACCGACTCCTAGAGCGAGGGACGTGCCAGCAGGAGTGCGGTCGTCTCGACCGCGGGCCCTCTGGCGTCCTCGCCCGAGGGCTGTCAGGGCGGCGGACGAAGTTTCGCCGGCGTTCTTGCTCGCGGCTTGGTACGAGGTCTCGCGGCGTTCGAAGATGTAGCGCTAGCTGCAAGGCCACTCCTGCCGCGGTCGCACACATGCGCGAAATGGAATAAGGCATGAAACCGTCAGCTTTCAACCGGTTCAGGAGATCTGGAATGGCGACTTCGCAGGCAGTACGAGAGATTAGTGATCAGGATTTCGAAGAGCTCGTGAACGGCGGCCAGCCCGTATTTGTCGATTTCTGGGCGCCGTGGTGCGGTCCCTGCCGCATCATCGGACCGCTCGTCGAAGAGCTCGCGCCGTCGTATGACGGAAAAGTAGTCATCACGAAAATGAACGTCGACGAGAATCAGAACGTCCCGCAGAAGTTCGGTGTGACGTCGATTCCGACGCTGATGATCTTCAAGAACGGGAAGCTCATCGACCGGGCCATCGGCGCCATGCCGAAACCGGCACTCCAGCAGTTCATCGATCGAAACATCTAGATTGCAAAGAAAACGGCCGGCGTTCGCCGGCCGTTTTTCTTTGCGTTGTCGCTCGTTGCGCTTCGCGCGTTGTCGGAGAGACCTCCAATTCCTATGAAGCAAACAATTGGTCTCGTCTCGCTTGTGGTGCGCGAATACGATGAGGCGCTCGCCTTCTATGTAGGAGTCCTGGGTTTCGAACTGATCGAGGACTCGTTCGTTCCCGCGCAGAACAAGCGCTGGGTCGTGGTCGCGCCTCCCGGTTCGACGACGGAATCGCGCCTTCTCCTGGCACGAGCGGCCAACGAGGAGCAGGCCTCGCGCATCGGCAACCAGACGGGCGGCCGCGTGTTCCTCTTCCTCTACACCGACGACTTCGCCCGCGACTACCAGAACTATCGGGACAAAGGCGTCACGTTCGTTCGCGAGCCGAAGGAGGAGCCCTACGGAACCGTGGCGGTGTTTCAGGACCTGTACGGCAATCTGTGGGACCTTGTCGAACTGAGGTAACCCGGTCCGCAGGAAAACCGCCGGAAGGCTACTGCTGTCTCGCGAGCTGAGCGCGCCGGGTGTATTCCGACGAGATCCCCAGCGAACGTTCGCGCAACGCGTCGATGCGCGCCATCGCATCATAGATACTCACGTCCAACGCCGGATTCCTGTCCATGATGTCGCTCACCGTGTCGGGCAAAGGCTCCAGATCCGCAACCACGGCGCGAATGTCGGCGTCGAGCAACGCGAAGTCGCGCTGAAGCTCGGGTTCGGTGGTCTCGAGATCCGTGAGCCGCCTTCTCGCCGTCGACACGCCCGAGCCGGCCTCCCGCAAGCCTTTGCGTCTCTGGCGGTTGTCGCTGCAGTCGTCGGACTTTGACCACACGCCGATGTTGCTTACGTCGTCGAGAATCTGATGAGCATTCATCAAGTCTTCCGCAACGCGGCCGAGAATCGCGGCAGCTGCCTCCAGTGGGTCGGGAGCGATGCAGGGCACCACCGGTGCTGCGACCAGCACAGGGGCCCTGCGAGCACGCGCTCGCTTCTTATCCAACTTTTTCTGAGCCTGGCGGGCTCGCCTGCGCTTGCTCATGGTCACGCCGGAAAAATTGTAGCTCGCCAGCGACGCAGTCGTCGCCCAGGCATTTCCGAAAACTGCGAACCGGTAACTCGCATTGAATAAAATGAGAGCGCCCACGTTCTTCTTTTGACGGCCCGCATCCCGACAACTGAGAACGCGCGACAGCGCAATCAACCGACAACCGAGAACGCGCGAAGCGCAATCAACCAATGCTCAAAGACCTTGACCTCCTGATGCGTGAGCGCGAGCTCGACGCCCTCCTCGTGCCGATGCACGAGGCGATGCATCCTTCGTTTCGCTGGATCACACGCGGCGCGAAAGTGACGCGCGGCTATGCCGTGAAGCTCGCCGGCCGCGATCCGATCCTCATCTCGTATCCGATGGAGCGCGACGAAGCCTCCGCCACCGGCTTGACCACGCGCCTCATTCACGACTTTGGTTACGACGCCATCTTCAAGTCGGCAGCGAATGCCGCCGAGGCGTATGGGTTGTTCTTCGATGCCGTGCTGCGCGAGCTCGGCGCCAAATCCACCGTCGCCATCGTTGGCAATCTTCCCTTCCCGCTCTACCTCGGCATCGCCGAAGGGCTCGGAGCGCGCGGTTGGAGCGTCTGGCGAGGCAGCGACGATCTCGTCCAACTCGCGCGCAAGCGCAAGGAGCCGTGGGAAGTCGAGGCCATCCGTTCCGCCGGCGAGCGCACGGAGCAGGTCGTCGATTGCGTGCGCGAGGTTCTGCGCAACGCGACGATCAGTGATCGTCAGCTCGTTCACGACGGCCGTCCGCTCACGCTCGGCGATCTGAAGCGCCTCGTCTCGCACGAGATCGCGGCGCGCGGCATGGTGGAAGATCACGACACGATCCTCTCGCAGGGACGCGATGCCGGCATCCCGCATTCACGCGGCGACGCGGAGGCGGTCGTTCGCCCCTCGGTGCCGATCGTCCTCGACATCTTTCCCGCCGATCGCGCCACCGGCTACTTCTTTGATCTCACCCGGACGTTTTGCGTGGGCCCCATCCCCGACGAACTGCATCGGATTCACGCCGACGTTCTGGCGGCGTTCGAGCTGGCGCGGGCCGAGATGCACGCCGGCACCTTCGCCTCGTCATACCAGGCGCTGGTCTGCGACTTCTTCGAGAAGCGCGGCTATGCGACGACGCGCTCGAATCCCGCCACCCTCGAAGGCTACGTCCACTCCCTCGGCCACGGCGTCGGTCTCGACGTCCACGAAAAACCGTCGTTCTCTCTCTCTCCGTCGAACGGCGACGAGATCGAGCGCGGCGACATCGTCACGATCGAGCCCGGCCTCTACTTCCCCGACCGCGAGATCGGCGTGCGCATCGAAGACACCCTCGTCGTCGGCGACGACGGGCGCGTGGAAACGCTCTGCCGCAGTGATCGGGGATTGGTTCCGTAGGGGGTGGGGAGTTGGGGGGGGTTGAAGCCGTTGACGATACCGTCAAAACGTGTCGGTTAGCCCGTTTTTTCTCACACTCTAATCGCGACTATTTCCAATCGAGCGCCTGCTCCCCCACGCTTTTTTGTGGGGGAGAAGGTGGCGAAGCCGGATGAGGGGGTGTTCCCTGGCGCAGCGAGGCTTTCATGACGGGATAAAACCAGACCTGTCAATCAGCCTTTTGCGAGAGAACATCGCTTGTCGGGCGTTCGCCCCCCTCATCCGCCTTCGGCACCTTCTCCCCCCGAAGAAGCCCGGGGGGAGAAGGCGCTCGATGCAAGGGAGCGCCGAATTCTTCAAAGGTGTGAGAAATGCGGGTTAGCGGGTATGTGTCGCTGGGGTCGCTGAGTGAAGTGACAAAAATTGTCAGTGACATGGGCGACGCAGCCCTAGACATTGGAGCGCGGCTAATGTCAAACAGCCCGGCGCTAATGTCAAACAGCCCGGCGCTAATGTCAAACGGCCCGGCGCTAATGTTAAACGGCCCGGCGCTAATGTTAAACGGCCCGTCGTCAATGTTAAACGGCGCGTTTCTAATGTCAAACGGCGCGCCGTCAATGTCAAACGGCGCGTTTCTAATGTTAAACGGAGCGTCGTCAATGTCGAAGGGAGCGTTTCTAATGTCGAAGGGAGCGCCGTCAATGTCGAAGGGAACGTTACCAATGTCGAAGGGAGCGGCTCCGATTTCGAGGGGGCGGGGGCATTCGGCTGGGGGCTCGGGTTATCGAGGCGGGTTACTCTGCCGGAGTGATCGGGGATTGAGGCCTTAGCTGCGTCTTCGCCGCGTTGTCGGTTGTCGGTCTTCCGTTACCCGTTCTGCGAAACGCCTGCGCCAGTGCCACAACTAACGGACAACCGACAACCGACAACGCGCGAAGCGCACTACCGATACTTCTTCACCGCCTTCGCCAGCGTCGATCCCTTGAGAAACGTCTCCTTCCGATACCCCACGGTCTCGTCGTACACGTAGACCGTGACCCCAGCCGCTTCCTCGAGGAAAAAGTGTGTGCCGAGGGCGCTGGCGCGAAAGGTTACTTTCTGCTTGCCGTCGTGTGAGAGCTCGCCGAGGAACATCGCCATCGGATGGGCGATGGTTGGTGGAGCGATCGTGTTCGGCGGAGGAGTGGCCGCGGACGCGATCGAGGCAATCGAAGCGACGGACAGAGCAAAGGCGAAGAGACGAAATCGCATCGCGAGATTGTAAGCTTCGCAGCAATGTTCCTCTTCGACGGTCCGGAAGACGCTGCGATCACCTACGCCTTCGCCCATGGCGCGGGCGGAGCGATGGACACGCCGTTCATGACGACGGTGGCTCGGGCGCTTGGCGCTCGCGGCATCCGTGTCGTGCGGTTCGAATTCCCGTACATGGCTGCGCGGCGGACGGGCGGAAAGCGCGGCGCTCCCGATCGCCAGCCGGTTCTGCTGGCTACCTGGCGCAGCGTCGTTGAAACGCTGGAGAACCGTGAGCGGCTATTCATCGGCGGCAAATCGATGGGCGGGCGGATGGCGACCATGGTTGCCGATGAATTGGGGGTCCGAGGCCTGGTGTGTTTTGGCTATCCGTTCCATCCGCCCGGACAGCCGGCGAAAGTGCGTACCGCGCACCTCGAGACGCTGAGCACGCCGATGCTCGTACTGCAAGGGGAGCGCGATCCCTTCGGAAACCGCGAGGACGTGGCAACGTATCTTCTATCGCCGTCGATCGAGGTCGAATGGCTCCGGGATGGCGACCATTCGCTGAAGCCGCGGGCGAGCGCAGGAGTCACAGAAAAGGAGAATCTGGCCCTGGCGGTAGCAAACGCGGAGGCATTTATGGCTAGAATAGCGCTCCTGAATGATTGACCTGCGATCACGTGCCCTGATCGTCGAAGATGATGCCGCTGCCCGCGGGCTTCTCGGACAATTGCTGGAATCTCTCGACTTCGCCTTCGATCTCGCCGCCGATGGCGAGGAGGCTCTCCGCTTCCTCGGCGACCAGGAGTACGACGTCATCCTTCTCGATATCGTCCTGCCGAAGGTCAGCGGTATCGAGGTGTTGGAGTCTCTCCACCGCCATCGCCCGCGCCTTCTCGGCAAAGTCATCGTGGTTACCGGGCTCGACGTTCGCGAGATCCGGTCGCTCTTCCCGGCCGTGCATGAAACGCTGTCGAAGCCGGTACTCCCGGGACGGCTGCGCGAGGCGGTCCGCTCCTGCGTTACGCGGCGCGGTCAAGGTGCGACGATCGTTGACGAACGAATCACGCCCGATTGACCCAGCGGTCACGATTCGCCCTCGGATCGTCAAACATCACCCCAATTTTTATGTTGCGACGCACGGTTGCCTGATGGCGCCTGCCTAGACTCTCCTCCACTGGGACATGCAGTACGCCTCCTTCCGGAAGCGTGTTGTATGAGAGAGAGCAAAACGGGCGGTTGCAAGCGCGTCGCTTGCAACCGCCCGTGGTTTTTTGCCGGCGTTTTCTGTCAGTAAGACGCACGGCGGCGCTGCTGACTGCCGATGCTCGTGATCGTTCCTTCCGACAGACCGCCCGGCCCGATTGCGCGCACGCGAAAGAGATTGCCTACATGCGCGGCGACGTTGACCGTGCGCGCATCGCCGGAGATGTAGGTAAACGAGCGCCAAGTAGTGCCGAAATCCCCCGACCATTCGATAGCGAATCCGGCGGCCGTTTCACTTTGCCAGTCGATACGCGCCATATTGCCGCTGAAGTAACTGACTACGTTCCTCGGTGCGGGCGGAGGTGCAGGCATCGGCGCAAGCTCGGACGCGAGATAGAGGCGAGCCCGCGCCAACGACGACGGCGCTGCTATTTCTGACATGGCGAATGCCGTGATACCGGCTTCGTTGACTGCAATCGATGGCAGTCCCCACGCCGCCGTGCCGCTGAACGGCAGTGCGCCGTCGCTCGCCACGAAGCGGTAATCGAGTGGCGAGCCCGATCGTGTCACATGCGCGGCGCCTAGCCAGCTCGGAGTTGGATTTACGCCCACGTATCTCCAGCCGACGGTGTACGTCGCACCATCCCACGCAACGGTGCTCGAAACGGACGAGAACCATCGGAACAAAGGGGTCTCCGCATCGAGAGACAGTCCGCCCTCGTCGTGGACGGTGATGGTCGAGACCTGGCCGTAGATGTCAAGGGCGATCAACGACTCCGCACCACTCGAGGCCACGTGCGCGCGAAGGCGAATGCCGCTGATCGTGAGCGGCGCGCTGTCGATCGCGTCGCCGTCCGCAGAAACGCGCATTACGCGAAAATGGAGTGGGTTTGCTGGTGGGGATGGGCAGGCGGAAATGTTACATGGGAGGTCCGGTGCTTCGCCAAACACGATGATGAAGTTCCGCCCGTCCCACGCCACATCCGGCACGAGCTCGAAATTCGCGGGAGCACGCTGTCCGATCACCACAGGTTCGCCGAATAATGGGCGAGGTGATGTCGAGGAGCCGTCGGATGCGATGAAGGTACCGAGCAGCTGAAACGCGTTCGACCAGACGACGAAGTAGCGGCTGCCGTTCCAGGCCACCGACACGTCCTGGGCGAAGTCCTGAACGGATGTAACGGCGGTCGTGCCCAGCGGCAGGCCAGACGGAGACAGCCGTTCCGCGAATACGTTGCCGTTAGCAACCCACACAACGAGTGTTTCGGATGGACTGTGGGCGATGGCGACTGACTGAACGTTCGTCTGGTCGATCGCAGCGCCCATGCCCGCGATCGGCTCCCCGCCGGCGTTCGCCACCTGCGACACGATGGTGTTGCGACTCTGCGCCGGCTCCATCCACGCCGCCGTGAAGCCGGCTCCGTTTCCTGTCACAACCGGCGACAGTTGATTCACTGCCGGCGCCAACCTCGTCAAATCGTGGCCCGCTGCGAGGAGCGAGGATGAGAAGAGCGTCGTGAGAATCAAAACGGAAGTGCGCATCATCGGGTTCAATAGCCGGCTCGCCGCCGCAGGGAAGACTCCGGTTGAGAGAATCCCGCGTGTCATCATCATGGCCGTATAGCAGAAACCACCGGCTGCGTCAGTGAGACGCGCGGCGGCGCTGCGGACTGGCGATGCTCGTGACCGTTCCTTCCGACATTCCACCCGGCCCGAGGGCGCGCACGCGAAACTGGATGCCGGGTCGGGCGTAGACGGTGGTGGTGCGGGCGTCGCCGGAGACGGTTGCGTAGACACTCCAGCTCTTGCCGGAATCCCACGACCATTCCACTGCGAATCCGTCCGCCGTTTCACTTTGCCAGTCGATACGCGCCGTATTGCCGCTGACGTAATTGACGACGTTTCCCGGTGCAGGCGGTGGGGCAGGCATCGGCGCGAGCTCGGACGCGAGATAGAGGCGGGCCCGTACGAACGAAGATGGCGCCGTCGCTTCCGAAATGGTGAATGCCGTAATACCGGTTTCGTTGACCGCGGCCGAGGGTCGTCCCCACGATGTAGTGCCGCCGTAGGGAAAGGCACTGCCGGCCGCCGTAAACCGGTACGCGAATCGAAGACCCGATGGTGTTACATGAGCTACACCCATCCAGCTCGGACCAGGAGTATGGCCCACGTATCGCCAGCCTACGGTGTATGCAGAGCCATCCCACACCACCGCGCTCGAAACGTCCGAAAACCATCGGAACAGCGGAGTCTCTGCCTCGAGCGTCAAGCCGCCCTCGTCGTGCGCGATGATCGCTGAGACCTGACCGAAGCTGTCGAGTGTAATCAGGGACTCGGTGCCACTCGAGGCTACGTGTGCCATCACGTGCGCGCCTGCGATGACGAGTGGCGCGCTGTCGATCGCATCGCCATTTGCGGAGACCCGCATCACACGAAACTGGTCCGGATTGGGTGAGGGGCAGAGGGTGTAGCAGATGAGCTTCGGAAGGTCCGCAAAAACGACGATGAAGTTCCGGCCATCCCAGGCTACATCCGGCATCACAGGTAACTCCGTCGGGGCACTCTGCGCATCGATGGAAGGTTCGCTGAAAAGAGCATGAGGCGGTGTCGCCGAGCCGTCTGGTGCGATGAAGGCACCAAGGAGCTGAAACTGGTTCGACCAGACGACGAAGTAGCGGCTGCCATTCCACGCCACCGCGACAGAGGACGGATACGTTTTGTCAGACGTGAGGACAATCGTATTGAGCGGCATGCCCGAAAGAGACAGCCGTTCCGCGAATACGTTCTGGCCGGCGACCCATACGACGAGCGTTTCGGTTGGACTGTGGGCGATCGCGACCGACCGAACGGGCTGCTGATCGATCGCGGCGCCCGCCCCCTCGATCGGCTCACCTCCCGCGCTCACCACGGACGAGACGACGGCATTCCGGCTGATCGCCGACTCCATCCACGCCGTCGTGAAGCCGGAGCCGTTCCCGGTCACGACCGGGTAAATTTGATTCGCTGCCGGCGGCACTTTGGTTAAATCGTGTCCGGCGGCGAGAAGCGGCAGTGAGAAAGTCAGGAAAAGGCAGAGGGCAAACCGGGGCATTGGTATCTTCCTGCGAATAATGCACGCTACTCCGTTATTCCAGCCGTGGAAGCGGTCGCGAGGGTGTTGTAGGGAGAGAACGCCCCCACTTCAATTACGCTTCGGCGTCTCAGCATTCACGCTGAGATAGCACAAACCTCTCGGCTTCGCGGTGACGGCTCAGAGATCGTTCAGGAAGCTGTCCGGCGGCGCCGCGGCGTCGTACTCTGCCTGCAGATCGGTCTTGTGCTTCCATTCGATTTCGGCCAGTTCCATGAACAGCGCGCCGAGGATGGTGTCCGGCGCGCGCTCGGCCATGAAACGGAAGTAGCTCTCCGAGTCGCGCTCGCGCTCCAGGGCGTGTTTGAGGGCGTGGCTCATGTCGAGATTCACCAGATCGGACGGCAACTCCACGGTTGCCGGAGCGGGCGGGGGAGGCGGATGGCCGATTTCTTCGCGGTAGCGCCGCTCCATTTTGGCGCGGTGCACGAGCTCGAAGTCGGCGAGCTGCAGCATGCGCGCGCGTACGGCAGGCGAGGCTGCGCGCTCGGCCAACTTCTGGTAATAGACGCGCGACTCGATCTCGGACTCGATCGCCTTGCGCAGGACTTCTTCAACCGTCGTTTCGAGCGGTTTCATGCGAGGCGATTATTGCGCTTCTCCGCCGCGAAACACATCGGGATTCGGCGGGGCCGTGTCCTCGAACGGGGCGCTGCGTAGTTGCTGACCGACGCCGGTGCCGCCCGCGGTGCCCCGTTTGTCGATCGAGCCGTAGTACGGCCGCCATCCCATCGGTCCGACAGGGAAGTTCGGCGGGACGA
>DATLVW010000594.1:0-9062 GCA_035577085.1 Thermoanaerobaculia bacterium | reverse complement strand
GCTGAGGCGCGGGATGCGTTGGCGGCGTTGAAGTAACCGTTGCTGAGCAGTCCATGCCCAAATCCTTCTTCATCGAAACGTGGGGCTGTCAGATGAACGATCTCGACAGCCAGCGGCTCTCCGGCAGCCTCAAGCTCCGCGGCTATCAGCGCGTGGAGAATGAGAGCGCGGCGGATCTCATCCTGCTCAATACCTGTTCGATTCGCGATAAGTCCGAGCAGAAGGTGTTTTCGCATCTCGGCAGACTTCGCGAGATGAAAGCGGCGCGTGAGGATCTCCGCATCGGTGTCTGCGGCTGTGTAGCGCAGCAGGAAGGGGAGGCCATCCTGCATCGCGCACCGTGGGTAGACTTTGTGATGGGGCCGGGTAATGTCGGCCACATCGACCAGATCCTGGCCGGCGAGCGCCGTGTGGCCATCGACTTCCCCGAGGATCGCAATTACGACTACCTGACCGTCGATCGTCCCTCGTCCACCAAAGCCCAGGTCACGATCATCGAAGGGTGCAACAAAAATTGCACCTTCTGCATCGTGCCGACGACGCGCGGCCGCGAAGTCTCCCGCCCGTTCGACGATGTGCTTCGCGAAGTTCGCGCCGCAGTGGATAGCGGCCGCGTCGAGATCGAGCTGCTCGGCCAGACCGTCAATGCGTATCGATGCCCAATCAGCGGACGCGACTTCGGCGCGCTGCTCGGTGCGGTCGCGGAGGTTGATCGCGTGGCGCGGTTGCGCTTCATGACCTCGCATCCGGCTGAAGTCAGCGACTCGATGATCGAGGCAATGCGCGACCACGAGAACATCTCGCGCTATCTCCACCTGCCGGTGCAATCGGGATCATCGAGAGTCCTGCGAAGGATGAAGCGCCTCTACACGCGCGAGCACTATCTCGACACGATCGCGCGCATCCGCGCTGCCATCCCGGAAATCCAGTTTTCGACCGATGTCATCGTCGGGTTCCCCGGCGAGACCGAGGAGGATTTCGAGCAGACAATTTCGCTGATGACCGAAGTCGGCTACGGATCTTTGTTCGCCTTCAAGTACTCGCCGCGCCCCGGCACGCCGGCGCTGAAGCTCGGAGCGCCGGTCGACGACGCGGTCGCCTCGGAGCGCCTCAACCGTCTTTTTGACCTTCACGAGCAGTTCAAACGCGAACACCTCGGCGCGTATCGCGGCCGCATCCTGCCCGTGCTCGTCGAAGGTTTGAGTAAGCACGATCCTTCCATGCTCACGGGACGTACCGACGACAACGTTGTTGTCAATTTCAACGGTGACCCATCGACGCGTCCGGGGAGTATGCTGGGTGTGCGCATCGAGCAAGCGCAGCATCACACGTTACGTGGGGAGGCCGTCGCATGAGTGAGCTCGTACCGATGTCGATCAAGGGTCTGATGCTGGACCCCGTATCCAACTCGCCGATCGTCGTTTTGAAAGATGAGGAAGAGAAGTTCTTTCTCCCGATCTGGGTCGGCATCTTCGAGGCCAACGCCATCGCTCTGCAGCTCGAGAACGTGGAGACGCCGCGTCCGATGACCCACGATCTCCTGCGCACCGCCATCGGTGAGCTCGGCGCCCGCGTAACGCGCATCGTCATCAACGATCTTCGCGATTCGACATTCTTCGCACAGATCCGGGTGATCGTGAACCGCTCCGGCGAAGACCGCACCCTGGAGCTCGACGCCCGCCCGAGCGACGCCATCGCTCTCGCGCTGCGTACCGAAGCGCCGATCTACGTTGCCCAATCCGTTCTCGATCAGGCGCAGACCATCACGCCGGACGACGAGGATCAGGAGGAGCAGTCGAAAACGTGGTTCGAGCAGTTGGACAGCGAGGAGCTGGGCAAGTACAAGATGTGAGGTGGGGGAGTCGGTTGTCGGTTGTCGGGGGTCGGAGAAAGTCAACGTCCTTACCTCCGATAGCCGACTAATCGCGCCAGATTTCTCCGACTCCCGACTCCCGACAACCGACTCCCGCGCGCCGTTGTCCGTTACAATCGAGCCCGTTCAATGATCATCACTGTCGCCAACCAAAAAGGCGGGGTCGGCAAAACGACCACCACCATCAATCTGGCCGCCGCCGTCGCCAACAAAGGCTTCAAGACACTGCTGATCGACCTCGACCCGCAGGCCAACAGCACCATGAGCTACGTCGATCCGCGGAGCATTTCGCGGTCGATGTTCGACGTGCTCGTCAGCGAAGAGCTCGGCCTGAACGACGTCATCGTCCCGACGCCGCTGCCGAATCTCTTTCTCGCGCCGTCGAAGATCGCACTGGCCAAACTCGAATCGAAACTGATCGGCGAGCTGGACGGACCGTTCCGGCTCAAAGACAAGATGGTGGCCGCGTCGACCGAGTACGACTACATCTTCATCGACACGCCGCCGACGCTGGGCATGATCACTGTCAACGCGATGGTGGCGTCGAGCCACGTGCTGGTGCCGATCCAGTCGTCGTACTTCGCGCTCGAAGGCACTGACGATCTGCTCGAGACGATCGAGAAGATCAAAGCCCGCCCGAACCCGAACCTCCAGCTCCTCGGCGTCGTGATCACGATGCACGATAAGCGCACCACGCTGGCGCGCGACATCCACGAGCAGATCGGCCAGGTCTTCGGCGAGCGGCTTTTCAACACCGTGATCACGAAGTCGATCCGGCTCGAAGAGAGTCCGGCTTACAAGGAATCGATCTTTACGTTTGCGCCGCGATCGAGCGGAGCGATGGAGTACTACTCGCTGAGTGAGGAGATCCTGTCCCGTGTCTGAGGCAACCCCCGAGGAAACCGTATGTCCATGAAACGCGGCCTACCCGAGCGTTCCTCCATGCGCCACGACGCGCATTTCGTCGAAGAGCTGACGCGCCGCTCCGGGCGTCACATCGGATCGATGATTCCGCTCGAGCTCATCGAGCCGAATGCCGAACAGCCGCGCACGCAACTCGGCAACATCGAAGAGCTGGCGGCGTCGATTAAAGAAAAAGGCGTGCTCGAACCGATTCTCGTCCGCAACGCCGGCCCCAATCGCTACCAGATCATCTCAGGCGAGCGCCGTTTCCGCGCTGCCTCGCTGGCCGGACTCGACGAGATTCCAGCGATCGAGCTCGACGTCGACGACAAAGAGCAACTCGAGATCGCGCTCATCGAAAACATCCAGCGCAAGGACCTGACTGCGTTCGAAGAGGCGGAAGGCTTTCTGGCGCTACAACAGAAGTTCGGCTACACGCACGAGAAGATCTCGCACGTCATCGGCAAGTCGCGCACGACCATCACCGAAACGCTGTCGATCAACGAGATCCCCGACCGCATCCGCGCCATGTGTCGCGAAGCCGGCATCTCCAACAAGTCCATCCTCGTGCAGATCGCCCGCGCCGGCGACGAGGAGGCGATGGAGGATGTCGTCCGCCGTTTCGGCGCCGGCGAGCTGACGCGCGATGATGTCCGCAAAAAGACGGCGAAGCCCGAGCCGAAGAAAGCGGGCCGCCCGAAAAACTTCACCTGGCAGGTGAAGGACAAGTCGCTCCCGTTCAGCGTCAACCTCAGCTTCCGCAAGGCGAACGTGGATAAGAGCGAGATCGCGGAAGCACTTCGCGAGCTGCTGCGCCGGATCGAAAGCGAATGATCGTCGGCGATGCGGCGCTGGCACGGCGGCTCGAAGCGTTTCAGGCACGGGTCGGCGAAGCGAACGCGTTCGCAAGAGCCGGAGGCGAAGTTCTCGATGTCGCCGGCGGCAAAGTGGTCTTCTTTACGCCAGACTCACCGATCACGCAGGCAATCGGTGTGGGTATCGGCGAACCGGTGACGGCCGAGGACGTCGACCGCATCGAGGATTTCTTTCGCTCGCGCGGCGCCGCCTGCTCGATTCACATCACGCCGTGGAGCGATCCGGCTTTGCTGGCGGAGTTGTCGTCGCGTCGTTACCAGTTCTTCGAGTTCGAGAATGTCTTCGTGCAGAGAATCGATGCGATTGCCTCGAATCCCACCGATCCGGCGATCGAAGTCCACCTCATCGAGCGCGAGGAATCTGCCACCTGGGCTCGCGTCTGTGCGGCTGGATTTGCCACCGAGGGAATCGATGAAGAGACGCTTCGCGAGATTGGAGAAGCGTTTACGGCCGCGGAAGGCGGTCGTTGCTATCTCGCATCGATCGATGGAATACAGTGCGGCGCGGCTGCATCGGTAAGCGCCCGCGACCTCGGCGTCGTCGGACTGTTCGGTGCTGCTACGCTACCCGAGTATCGCGGCCGAGGGGTGCAGAATGCGCTCGTCGCGCGCAGGCTGGCAGAAGCAAGCGGGGAGGGATGCGAGCTGGCATTCGTCTCGACGCTGCCCGGAAGTGCGTCCCATCGCAATGTTCTCCGGCGCGGTTTTGAGCTGGTTTACACGAAGGTGTCGATGAAGAGGGTGTTTGACTAGAAACGTTCACGCGAAGACTCGAATTGACTTTGAATTCCTTTTCTTCGCGTCTTCGCGTCTTCGCGTGAACAGTTGACACGGCCAGCTCGTACCTTTATCCTCCCGCCCCAACATGTCTCGCCACACCATGATGTCGATGCGCCGAATGGTGATGCGCCGCCCGGGCGCGGACGCGTAGACTGACTGCTTCCCCGACCCGGGTCCCTCCTACAGCTTTTCTCCCCGACAAGTCAGCAGCGAACATCCGCCGCCATTCGTGCGGCAGGAGGGGAACGATGTACCGCTTCGATACGCTTGCAATCCACGCCGGTCAGCCCAATGACGAGGCCACCGGCGCCGTCACTGTTCCGATCTACCAGACCTCAACCTTTGGCCAGCTCGAGCCCGGCGTTCACCGCGGCTTCGGCTATGCGCGCACTGAGCATCCGACACGGCGCGCGCTCGAAGAGTGTCTTGCCTCGCTCGAGGGCGCGCGATACGGGCTCGCGTTTGCCAGCGGCATGGCGGCAATTCACAACGTCCTGTCGCTGCTGCGAAGCGGCGACCATGTCGTCTCGACGCAGGATCTGTACGGCGGCGCCTGGCGCATCTTCACGAAATACTTCGCAAAGTTCGGGATCGACTTCACGTTCGTCGACACCAGCGACCTCGCCGCGGTCGAAGCCGCGATACGGCCCGAGACGAGACTCCTCTGGCTGGAGACGCCGTCGAATCCGTTGCTGAAGGTCACAGACGTTGCGGCATGCAGCGCCATTGCGCGCCGCGCCGGAATCCGCACCGTCGTCGACAACACCTTTGCCACTCCGGTGCTGCAGCAGCCGATCGCGCTCGGCGCGGACATCGTTCTCCACTCGACGACGAAGTACATCAACGGTCACAGCGACGCGCTCGGCGGGGCAGTGATCACCGACGATGAGGCGCTTTTCAATGACCTGAAGTTCTTCCAGAACGCGATCGGCGCGGTGCCGGGCCCTCAGGATTGTTTCCTCATTCTGCGCGGCGTGAAGACGCTGGGACTGCGGATGGCCCGTCATTGTCAGAACGCCGCGGGAGTTGTCGAGTATCTGCGTGCGCAGGACCAGATCGCGCGCATTCACTATCCAGGCTTTGGCGCCATCGTTTCCTTCGAGCTCGACGCGGATGTCGCCGAGACCATCGCATTCACGAAGCGCCTCCGGCTCTGGACACTCGCCGAGAGTCTCGGCAGCGTGAAGAGCCTTTTCTGTCATCCGCCGACGATGACACACGCGTCCGTCGAACCCGAGGTGAGGCGGAAGGTCGGGATCGCGGACGGACTCATTCGGCTGTCGATCGGTCTCGAAGACGTGCGCGACCTGATCGATGATCTCGATCAGGCGCTGGCGGAAGTGACTGTGCCGAGGAGGGTGGCATGCGGCGCGTGAACGTCGGGCTGCTCGGTTGCGGCACCGTCGGGCGCGGCTTCGTCGAGCTTCTCAACCGTGAGCGCGAGCGTATTCGTTCGCGCCACGGCGTCGACGTCGCTATCCGACGGATCCTGGTGCGCGACGCTGGCAAGCAGCGAACCGGAATCAATCCCGCATTAGTCACGACTTCTGCCATCGACGTTCTCGACGATGGTTGCGACATCATCGTCGAGCTCGTCGGCGGCGTGCATGCGGCCGGCGCGTTTGTCCGGCGTGCGCTGCGGAATGGACATGACGTCGTCACCGCGAACAAGGCGCTTCTTGCGGACGCCGGCCGCGAATTGTTCGCAACGGCACAGACCCATGACGTACGTATCGGATTCGAGGCCAGCGTCTGCGGCGGTATCCCAATCATCGGAGCGTTGCAGCGCGGCCTGGCCGGTGATCGGATCGATTCGATCACCGGAATCCTCAACGGAACCTGCAACTACATTCTGACCAGGATGGAGCAGGATGACCTCGAGCTCGCGGATGCGCTGCAGCAGGCTCAGGCTCGCGGGTTTGCGGAAGCTGATCCGTCGCTCGACATCAGCGGTGTCGATGCCGCGCAGAAACTGCGCATCCTGAGCGAGCTGGCGTTCGGACCGATGACGATGAGGCTGCGCGTATACGGAATCGGCGACGTCACGCGCTCGGAGATCGAACAGGCGCGCAGCCGGCGCTGCGTCGTGCGACACGTGGCGGCAGCGCGGCGTGTGGCGGGCGGAATCGAGTTGCGCGTTGAGCGCCGCGAGCTGCCGGAGAGTCATCCGCTGGCCGCGGTGCGCGACGAGACCAACGCGGTCGTCGTGCGTGGGAGGGCTGTCGGGGAGATCATGTTTCAGGGGAAAGGAGCCGGATCGTTGCCTACGGCCGCCGCCGTGCTTGCCGATGTGGTCGGTCTCGCGCAGCGGAACTATAACCGCGTATTAACATAATCTATCTTACTAGACGCTGTGGAAAGCTGAAAAGCAGAGACAAGGGACCAGCGATTAGAGATCAGAAGCGAATCTCGGATCTCTGGTCTCCACTGATCAAGGATCTCCGGTCTCTGGGCACTTGTCTCTGATCTCTGGTCTCTGATGTCTCTGATCTAGTCTCTGATCTCTGATCCTCTGATCTCTAGTCTCTGATTCACACGCTCGCGATAAACTCTGACCGCTGATGAAGATCCTCACGCGCTACATCTTCAAGGAGATGCTCGGGCCGACCGCCCTCGGCTTCTCCTTCTATACCTTCATCATCCTGATGAAGAACCTCTTCGACTTCGCGGGCATGATCATCAAGCGGTCGCTCCCGGCGTCGACCGTGGCGCGTCTGCTTTACCTTTCGCTCCCTCACATCGTCGTGCTGACGGTGCCGATGTCGCTGCTGTTCGGAATCCTGATTGCCATCGGACGCCTCTCATCCGACTCCGAGATCATCGCCATGCGCGCCCTCGGCATCTCGACCCGCACCATCTACCGGCCGGTCTTCCTCTTCAGCGTCCTGGTTTTCTTCCTCAATCTCTACCTGATGAACTTCGTTCTGCCGAGCGGCAACTCCGAGCTGCAGGCGCTCCGATCGGACATCTTCACCTCGCAGATCGAAAAGGAGCTGAAACCTCGCGTTTTCTATGACGAGTACGAAAACCTCACGATTTACGTGAACGATGTCGACCCGAAGACGCTGCAGTGGAAAGGCGTCTTCGTGGCTGACAGCCGTACGGCTGAGGAGACGCGCACCGGCACGAGCAGCGGCCCGGTCACCATCGCCCAGCAGATCCAGGCCGCGCACAAGGAGGCGGCCGCGCCACAGACGATTCTGCCGCAGCGCTCCAGCAACAAGATCATCGTCGCTGAGAGCGGCAACCTCTCGGTGATGAAGCCGAGCAATCAGGTCTGGCTCAACCTCAAGACGGCGGAGAGCCACTTGTGGGATCCGAAGAAACCCGACCGATACGATCTCAACAGCAACGCCGTCCAGCGGATGCGGCTGCCCGATAAGTACTCCGACGCGAACGGCGGCTACCAGCGATCTCTGCGTGAGATGACCTTCCGCGAGCTGATGGAGCAAGCGAGATGGGCTCAGTACTCGCGCGACGCGGATGCCCGCGAGACCTACCTGGCGGCGAAGGTCGAGATGAACAAGATGTTCGCGATTCCGTTCGCCTGCATCGTCTTCGGCATCCTCGGACTCCCGCTCGGAATCACGAACCGCCGCGGAGGCAGAAGCTCAGGATTCTCTTTAAGTATCGCGATCATCCTCATCTACTACGTGATGATCAACAACGGTGAGCATCTCGCCGATACGGGCAAGGTCGGTCCGGCGCTGGCCATGTGGACGCCGAACTTCATTCTCCTGGCGCTCGGCATCTACCTGCTCATTCGAGCCAACCGCGACAGCGGCGCGCGCCGATCGGACGTCGGGATCATCAAACGGATCGTGCAGGCAATCAAGTCGCGAAAGAGCAAGGGACCGGTCGTCGCCGGCGACGAGCTTGCGATTCTCAGCCGGTTCGACATCACGTTTCCCAACACGCTCGATCGTTACATCATCCGCGAGTTCCTCAAGATCCTGGGGCTGGTACTGGTCTCGACGGCCGCGCTCTTCATCATCTTCGACTACACCGATCTGAGCGGCGACATCCGCGCGAATCACATCCCGTTTCAGACCGTCCTTTCGTACTACCGGTTCGGTGTCTTCGGAATCCTCAACTACACGATTCCGATCTCCGTCCTCGTGGCCACGCTCGTCACCTTCGGGCTCTTCTCGAAAAACAACGAGGTCACCGCATTCAAATCGAGCGGGATGTCGCTCTATCGCGCCGCGCTGCCGATCGTCGGGATCGCCATCGCCATCAGTTTCTTGGTCTACCTCCAGCTCGACTACGTTCTTCCTTACTCGAATCAGCGCGTCGAGGAGCTGCGGAACAAGATCAAGGCGAAGCGGACCGCCGTCACCGCAGTCTCGACGATTCACCAGCAGAAGCTCTGGTTTCTCGGCAAGGGGCGTTACCTCATCAATTTCCTCGCTTACGACCGCAACGAGAAAGAGCTCTCGCAGGTTCAGGTCTTTGAATTCCACCCGACCAAGTTTCGCCTGACGCGGCGCGTCTACGCCGAGCACGCGCGATGGGACGGCGTCGGCTGGGTGTTCTCAAATGGCTGGATGCGCTCGTTCGGCGATAACGGGACGTCTACGTATGCGCCGATCACGAGGCCGCTCCGGCTCTACTACAGCGAGCGTCCCGAG
>DATLVW010000593.1:0-12999 GCA_035577085.1 Thermoanaerobaculia bacterium | reverse complement strand
GGTGACGTACTTCCCTTCGGTTCCGGCGAACGGCGAGTCGTTGACCAGCCAGAACATCGACACGGTCGGCTCGTCGATCGCGATCGGTTCCAGCGCCTCGGGGTTCGCAGCGGACGAGAATGTCTCGCCGATCTCGACGTCGGTGAAGCCAGCTACGGCCACGATCTCGCCGGCGGATGCTTCCTCGACCTCGACGCGGCGAAGGCCTTCGAACGCGGTGAGCTTGGTGATGCGACCTTTCTTGTGTGTGCCGTCGCGAAGGATGAGGACGACGTCTTCGCCCTGGCGCAGCTTGCCGCGCTGAATGCGGCCGACGCCGAGGCGCCCGACGTATTCGTTGTAATCGATGGCGGAGACGAGGAGCTGCAGCGGCGCATCGGCATAACCCGGCGGCGGCGGAATGCGCTTCAAAATCGCATCGAACAACGGCCTGCAATCCTCGGTCGTATCTTCGAGGTTCGTGCGGACGATGCCCTGGCGGCCGATGGCGTAGAGGATCGGGAAGTCGAGTTGCTCATCCGAGGCGCCGAGCTCGATCATCAGATCGAAAACCTCGTTGACGACTTCCGTCGGACGCGCGTCCTGACGATCGATCTTGTTGATGACGACGATCGGGAGAAGCCCCAGACCGAGGGCTTTGCGCATGACGAAACGGGTCTGCGGCATCGGGCCTTCGGCGGCATCGACGAGGAGGATGACGCCGTCGACCATCGACAGAACGCGCTCGACTTCACCGCCGAAATCGGCGTGACCGGGCGTGTCGACGATGTTGATCTTCACCTCGCTCGGATGGATGAACGCGGCGGGAAGGTCGTGGCCGGACGCGGTGTGGGTCGCTTCGTGGTGCACGAGGTGGCCGAGGGCGTCGGGCTCGTCGACGAGATAGCGGATCGAGGTGTTCTTGGCGAGGATGGTGATTCCACGCTCTTTCTCGAGATCGTTGGAGTCCATGACGCGCTCATCCATCTGTTGGTTGAGGCGCACGGCTCCGGCCTGGCGGAGGAGAGCGTCGACGAGAGTGGTCTTCCCATGATCGACGTGGGCGATGATCGCCACGTTGCGGATGTCATATCGAAACTGCGGCATGTTTGGGCGTTAACGTGCCAAGTTTCAATGAATTCCTGTTGCGGGGGTCGGGAGTCGGGAGTCGGGTGTCGGAGATGTTCCTCGCTGTTGATTCCGCGAGGCGCATCTCGGAGAAATCGACGGCGCGCATCGGCGTAGCGCTCAGCCTTGTCTCCGACCCCCGACCCCCGACCCCCCGTCCCCGTACAATACGATCATGCCCTGCGACCACATCGGCCCTTCGGAACTGATCGACATGGCGGAGGCGCAGCTTCGCGAGCGCGGTGTCAGGCCGGAGGCCGGCATGCGCTTTCGCTGGAGCGAGAATCCGGCCGATGGGATGTGGGCGTCGATCGTGACAGAGATCGAGCGGCGCGGCGAGCAGTGGATCGTGACGCGGCTCGATCGGAACCGCGAGCCGCTGCCGGTTGACGAGACGGGGTTTCGCGCGCTGTGATGCGGAGCCTTTGTGTTTTCTGCGGATCGAGTGCGGGCAACGATCCGCGCTTTGCTCAAGCGGCGAGCGAGCTCGGCGCGCTGCTGGCGAAGGAAGGGATCACGCTCGTTTATGGCGGCGGGCATGTCGGCTTGATGGGCATCCTCGCTGACGCGGTGCTCGCGAACGGCGGCAAAGTCATCGGCGTCATTCCTCGAGCGTTGTGGGATCGCGAAGTCGGTCATCGCAATCTCACTGAGCTGCGCGTCGTCGAGACGATGCACGAGCGCAAGGCGCTGATGGCGTCGCTCGCGGATGCCTTCGTTGCCCTGCCGGGCGGGCTGGGGACGTTGGAAGAGATCTTTGAAGTCTGGACGTGGTCGCAGCTCGGCATCCACGACAAGCCGGTTGGCTTTCTCGATGTCGACGGGTTCTATGCTCCGCTCCTGGCGTTTCTCGATCACGGGGTGGACGCAGGCTTTGTTCGTGCGCCGCACCGGGCGATGGCGATCGTCGATGGGGATGGAGAATCGCTGCTGCGGCGGATGGACGAGTACGAGCCGCCGAAGGTAACGAAGTGGATCAGCGCGCAGGCAACGTGAGCGATTCGTTGTCACCGTCGCTGCCATTCCGCGTGTCATCAACTTGATGTGTCATCCTGAGACAGCCGGAGCCGCCGCGTGCTCGATCAATTTGCGCAGCGCGATGTGGCGGCGTAGGACGGCGAAGGATCTCAAGTTGCCGCGCACATGTCATGTGCATCGTAATTAGAGATCCTTCGCTGTCCTTCGGCGCCGGCGAGTTTCTGCGCGAGAGCGTCGAGTAACGCGGGCGCCTCCGGCAGCTCAGGATGACACCCAACACACCAGGCGCGTGGTAGAACCAGAACGCGCCTCAATAGTGCACGCGATGCTCGTACACGAACGCTTTGCGCTTGCCCTTGACCACGACCGGCGTGAATTCGGCGTTGCGCAGGGCCTCGGTGTTGCGCTGTTCGAGCGACATCGAGCCGGTCGTGTTGCTGAGCGTGCGGACGCTCTTCACGATTCCGTCCTGATCGACTTCGGCTTCCAGTACCAGCTCTCCGTGCGCGCCGGGCTGGGAGACCGGCGGCGGCGTGCGTGTGAAGTGCGGCCACGGATTGTCCTCGAGCGCTTTCTTTGCCTCGGCGGCATCGGCCATTTCAGCGATGCGGGCCCATCCGCTGTTCGCACCCGTGCGCACCTCGGCCCATTCGCCTTTGCGCGCAAGTACAGACACCGATTCGCCGCGCTGGTACGTGCTGATGACCGGCGCGTCGTCGGCCGGCTTCGTGTGAATTGTCATCGTCGCGCCGCGGACGTATTCGACGGCGATGGGCATCCTGTCGTCGGTGACTACCTTCGAAGGCTCGGGTCCGCAGGCGAAGCAGAAGAGCGCGAGTGCGAGGATCGGCGCCACGTTGAATCGAATGCGCATCATCCGAACACGTCCCTTCGCGTGAATACCGCGTAGGAGATGATCGTCGACCCGATCGCCCACGCGCCGAGGAGGCCGATGCAGAACAGCATCGACATGCCGTCGTAGGGGGGCGGCTGGCCGGTGTAGTAATCGGCCAGCGGGAGTGCGCTGACGAAGAGGTACTTGCCCGCGGTCCAGTCGGGGGAGATGCGCGTGAGGATCGTGCCGCCGATGAGCGAGGCCAGCATCGTTCCGATCGCTGCGGCGCTCGACCTGAAGAGAACCGACAGCAGCAACGCGATCGCGGCAACGGCGAGCAGGGCGTACCACTGCAGTCCATACGCGATCATCGTGTCTTTCCAGAGCGGCAGTTGGCGTACCGCATCGAGGCTGACGCTGTTACCGTTCAGCTGAAAGCCGACGAACGTCGGCGCGTTCCAGCCGCCCGAGGGGAGGAAAGGGGAAGAGATGGCGTAAGCGATGACTGCGCCGCAGAGCAACGTCAGCGTCGCGAACATGAAGAGCGTCAGCAGTTTTGCGGTGAGGATCTTCCAGCGGCGCACTGGGCGTGTCAGAAGCAGCTTGTCCGTGCCTTCTGCGTTTTCCGCGGAGACGATGTCGGCACCGAACATCGCTACGAGCAGCGGCAGCAGCCATCCCGAGGCGTTGGCGAAGCCGCGCACGAAAAGAGGCGCCGTCGGCTTGTCCGGCTCGATGTCGTGATCGAGATAGAACTGCAGGCGGCCGATTTCCGCGCGTAGCCCGCGCGCATAGCCTTCGTTCATCCGTCCTCGGCGCATCATGTTCTGGAAGTTCGCGACCCGCTGCTGAATCTCGGCGCGCCAGTTGCGATTTTGCTGGTCGCGCAGCCGCCGGACCTGCGAGTAGGTGACGAGCGCCAGAATCACGAAGAGGATCGCAATCACCACCGCGAAGCGCTTGCGGCGGACGATCTTCAGCGTTTCGTTCTGAATGAGGGGGATGAGCATTCGCGCGTCTCAGTCTACCGTCTCGCCGCCGGTGGCTTCGAGGAACATCTCTTCGAGCGATTGCGCCCGTCGTTGGGCGTGGAAGATCCCGACGCCTGCCGCGGCGAGCGCGGAGAGGAGAGGCGGGGCATCAGCTTCCTCCATCGCCAGCCAGATGCGGTCGCCGTCGGTACGAAAGGTGAGGTTGCGCTCGCGTGCGATCGCGGACGCGCGCGGGACGTCGTCGACGCGAAGCTCCATGTCGCGGCGGCTGGAGATCAGATCGCGCACCGTGCCTTCGCGGAGGATGCGTCCTTTGTGGATGATGGCCACGCGGTCGCAGGTGAGCTCGATCTCGGCGAGGAGATGTGAGGAGATGAAGATGCTCATCTGCTGCTCGCTGGCGAGGCGCCGCAGCAGTTCGCGGATCTCGCGGATGCCGGCGGGATCGAGGCCGTTGGCCGGCTCGTCGAGGATGAGGAGCCTCGGGTTGCCGAGGAGCGCCTGGGCGATGCCGAGACGCTGGCGCATGCCGAGGGAGTAGGTGCCGACGCGCTGCTCGAGGCGGTGGGCGAGGGAGACGGCTTCCGCGACGCGCTCGATCTCGCTACCCGGAACGCGAAGCATGCGCGCGAAGTGCTCGAGGTTCTCGCGCCCGGTCATGAAGCGATAGAGGTCGGGGTTCTCGACGATGCAGCCGACGCAACGCATGGCGTCTTCGAAGTTGCGCTGGATGTCGTAGCCGCAGATCCGCACGCTCCCTGCGGTTGGACGGATGAGGCCGACCAGCATGCGGATCGTCGTCGTCTTGCCTGCCCCGTTCGGTCCGAGGAAGCCGAAGACCTCGCCTTGCTGAAGCTCGAATGAGACCGAGTCGACGATCGTCTTGTGACCGATGGTCTTGGTCAGATCCGAGGCCGTGAGGGTGGGGGTCTCACTCATCGAATGAGTCTCATTCCTGTTATCGTTTCACGCAATGCGCCGTTTCCTCTTGTGGTATCTGCCTCTGACCGCCGCCCTGGCTGCGGCGGCCTTGTTCGGAGCCGGATTCTACTCATTCCTGCGCGGCGACACTGGTACATCCGTGTCACTGATGCCCTCGACGACGAGGATCACGGCATCCGCGCCGCGGAAGCAGATCGCACCAATCATCGTCGGCGATTCGTTAGGACGTGGCACCGGGGACGAGACTGGGCTGGGCATCGGCGGACGGTTTGTCGACGAGTTGCGGAAGCGCAACATCGACACGAAGAACATCGTCAACCTCGCGGTCAACGGCGCGCGGACGCGCGATCTGATCCGGCAGCTCGACAGTCACAGCGTCCAGGTGTTGCTCGCGCAATCGAACGTCATCATCGTCTCCATCGGCGGCAACGACCTTTGGGGAGACAACACCTTTCGCAATGCGCCACCGCCGAACCCGGTCGGTGTCATGCGCGAGGTGCTCGATCGCGTCGATCAGAGCGTGCGAACGATTCGAACCGCGAATCCGACGGCGCGCATCTTCGTGATCGGGCTCTACAACCCGTTCTCCAGCACGCCGTACGGGAGGATGCTCACACCGTTCGTGAACCGCTGGAACTCGCTGCTGGTGGAACGCTTCGCGAGCGATGCGAACGTCGTCGTCGTGCAGACTTCCGACATTTTCGCGTATCGGGACCGGCTCTCGTTCGACCGGTTCCATCCTGGCGAGGAAGGGTATTCGCTGATCGCGCGCCGGATTGCCGACGCCATTTAACGATTAGGGAGGTCAGATGCCACAGTCACCGCAGGTCTATCAACTCGCTCGCTATGAGGTTCGTCCGGAATCGCTCGATCGCTGTCTGACTGCCATCCACCAGTTCGTCGCGTACGTGCGCGAGCACGAGGACGGAACGTTGCGCTACGACGTGTGGCAGGAGCGCGATCATCCGACGCGCTTCGTTCACCAGTTCATCTTCCGGGACGCCGCGGCCGAGCAGACTCACTCCGATTCGGCGGAGGTCAAGCAGTTCGCCTCGGTGCTCTATCCCGAGTGTCTGGCGCCGGTCGACTTCATCGACTACGACCTTGTGACGTCGAAGTCGTAGTGACGTCGAAGTTGTGGTGACGTCGACGAAGTCGTAAGCACTGTCGTTTTTCAGCCGCGAACCCCAATCGAGCGCCTTCTCCCCCCGCGCTTTTTGCGGGGGGAGAAGGTGGCGAAGCCGGATGAGGGGGGAACAGCAGCCCGCGCGATGACAGGCAATGTCGCCGGCGGCATCATCTCAGTCGGCGCGCGAAAGATTCTGCTCCTCGGCGAGAAAGTTCTGCTCCGGGATCAAAAAGTTTTGCTCCAGGAGGAAAAGATTCTGCTCGGGGAGGAAAAGATTTTGCTCCAGGAGGAAATGAAACTGCTCCAGGAGGAAATGAAAGTGCTCGGGGAGGGAAAAGTTTTCCACCAGGAGGAAAAAGTTTCCCTCCTAGAGCAAATACTTTTGCTCCGGGAGCAAATGCTTTTGCTCGAGGAGGACAAAGTTTTGCTCCAGTAGGAAAAAGTTTCCATCCAAGAGCAAATGCATTTGCTCCAGGAGCAAAAAGTTTTCCTCCGGGACCACAAAGTCGTGCTCCAGGAGCAGAAGATTTTGGTCCTGATCAGAAAAGTTTTGCGCGGAACCTGAAAAATCTCCTCATTCGAAGAAAGAACGCAACCGTTGGCTCTGCAGAATCGCTAGTTCGCTTGGACCTCGATAACCTCGAGTTGATCTGACGCGGCGCCGACGGCGGCCGTCAGCGGAATGCGGCGATCGAACGTCACGAGCCGTCCACCCTGATCGACGGCGATCGCGAGAAGGTAGACATCGGTGATCTTGCCATGACTCAACCCGGAAAGTTTGAAGCGCTGCTCGTCGCGGATCGATACCTGCTCGGGCCAGAATGAGTGATTGCCGCTCGCACAGAAAGTATCCAGACGGTTCCGAACTGCCTCGGTGCTCTCGTGCCGGCCTTGCGTGTACGCAATATTCGAGAGGATGCGAACCACGCCGTTTTCAGTGATCGGGCAGGTCGCCCAGCCCGGCTGCGGTTCGCGGAAAACCAAATGTGGGCGGCTTCATGATGAATGTGGTCCTGGTCGAAGAGAGCCACCAGAACGTTGACATCTAGAAGAGCGACTGGAGCCATCGTCGCTTACTTCTCGTCGCGAAGAGCGTTCACAGTGTCCATCGTTGGACGCGGGCTGCCTTCGGGTCGCCGAGGGATCAGCGGAACGCCGTTCCGCACTTGGGCCTCATGACCGGACGACATCCCCTTCCGCGCGAAGTCCGACAGAACTTTTCCCGCGGTCGTTCCGCGATTGATGGCGATCTCTTTGGCTGCCTGTAGGACGTCTTGATCAATATCTAGTGTGGTTCTCATCTCGAGATCGTCGATCATCACGCATCAGATGTCAACCGGAGATTATGCGCTGACGCGCACCAAACTTGCACTAAACTGTGCGGAATATCACACCGGCGCACTCAGGTTTTGTCTGGCAGATTATCTGACTGCATCGCACTCATGTTGCGGTAAGTATCAGAAGGAGAAAAACATATGTCCAAGATTATCGGTATCGACCTCGGCACGACCAACTCCGTCGTGGCGGTCATGGAGGGCAACGAGCCCAAAGTCATCGTCAACGCCGAAGGCAGCCGGATCACCCCCTCGGTGGTCGGATTTGCCAGAAACGGCGAGCGTCTCGTCGGCCAGGTCGCAAAGCGCCAGGCAGTTACCAATCCTGAGAACACCATCTTCTCGATCAAGCGCTTCATGGGGCGGAAGTACGAGGAAGTCAATGAAGAGATGAAGATGGTCCCCTACACGGTCACTCGTGCCTCGAACGGCGACGCGCGTGTCGAGGTGGACGGCAAGCTCTACTCGCCGCCCGAGATTTCCGCGATGATTCTGCAGAAGCTCAAGCAGGCTGCTGAGGACTACCTTGGCGAGAAGGTCGACCGCGCGGTCATCACCGTTCCGGCCTACTTCAACGATTCGCAGCGCCAGGCGACGAAAGACGCGGGCGAGATCGCCGGCCTCAAGGTCGAGCGCCTCGTCAACGAGCCGACCGCGGCCGCGCTCGCATACGGCCTCGACAAGAAAAAGAACGAGACGATCGCCGTGTATGACTTCGGCGGCGGCACGTTCGACATCTCGATCCTCGAAGTCGGCGACGGCGTCGTCGAAGTGAAGTCGACCAACGGTGACACGCACCTCGGCGGCGATAACATCGATCACCGCCTCATCGACTGGATCATCGAAGAGTTCCGCAAAGACCAGGGCATCGATCTGTCGAAAGACAAGATGGCTCTGCAGCGTCTGAAGGAAGCCGCTGAGAAAGCGAAGATCGAGCTTTCGTCGACCATGTCGACCGACCTCAATCTCCCGTTCATCACGGCCGATCAGTCCGGCCCGAAGCACCTCAACATGTCGCTCACCCGCGCCAAGTTCGAGCAGCTCATCGGCGACATCGTGCAGAAGACGATGGGACCGCTCAAGCAGGCGCTCAACGACGCCGGCGTCGATCCCAAGAAGATCGATGAAGTCGTCCTCGTCGGCGGTTCGACGCGCATCCCGATGGTCCAGAAGATCGTCACCGACTTCTTCGGAAAAGAGCCGCACAAGGGCGTGAATCCGGATGAAGTCGTGGCAGTCGGTGCCGCGGTTCAGGGCGGTGTGCTCGCCGGCGACGCAGGCCTCAAGGATGTCGTCCTGCTCGACGTCACGCCTCTCTCGCTCGGAATCGAGACGCTGGGCGGCGTGATGACGAAGCTGATCGAGCGCAACACGACCATCCCGACGCGCAAGACGGAGACGTTCTCGACGGCGGCGGACAACCAGACGTCGGTCGAGATCAAAGTCATCCAGGGCGAGCGCGAGATGGCGCGCGACAACAAGCTGCTCGGCGTGTTCCACCTGATCGGACTACCGCCTGCGCCCCGAGGGATGCCGCAGATCGAAGTGACATTCGACATCGATGCAAACGGCATCATGACGGTCTCGGCGAAAGACACCGGCACCGGCAAGGAGCAGAAGATCACCATCACCAGCACCTCGGGTCTGTCGAAGGATGAAGTCGAGAAGCTGGTGCGCGACGCCGAGTCGCACGCGGCCGAGGACAAAGCGCGGCGTGAGGAGATCGAGGCGAAGAACCAGCTCGACTCGCTCGTCTACCAGGTCGAGAAGATGCTCAACGAGAACCGCGACAAGATCTCGGGCTCGGATGTGAGCAACCTCGAAAGCGCGATTGCCGACGCCCGCAAAGCGATGGAGCAGGGCGGAGCGGACAACATCAAGAAGGCAACGGAAACGCTGACGACGGCGTCGCACAAACTCGCGGAAGTGATGTACCAGAACGCGAGCGCGAATGCCGCGGGCGGCGCGGGCGGGGGAGCAGGAGCGGCCGGCGGTTCGTCGGCCGAAGCTCCGGAAGGCAACGGCAAGGCGGACGACGTGATTGACGCCGAAGTCGTGGACGAAAACAAGTAAGCTGATCCGAGGGCGGCGGGAAACCGTCGCCCTCTTTTGTTGCTGGAACCACAAATGACACGCCGCAGAGCAGATGGATACGTGATGATCTCGGTGATCGCCGAGCGATACAACATCCATCCGCAGACGCTGCGCCTTTACGAGCGCGAAGGGCTGGTCAAGCCGGCCCGGACGTCGGGCAATACGCGGCTCTACGGCGAGAGCGAGATTCGCAAGCTGGAGATGATTCTGGCCCTCACCCGCGACCTCGGCGTGAACCTGGCCGGCATCGAAGTCATCCTCAACATGCAACGCGCCCTCGAGGACGCACGCGAGGCGCTCGACCGCGCCGACGGTCACTTCGACGATATGATGCGCGTCATCCGCCAGGCCGTTCTCGATAAGCGTCACGGCATCGAGCGCGAGAACGCGCTCGTGAAAGCGGTTCCCCGAGGATTGACGAGAATCAAGTAAATGCTCTGGCTTGCCGCCACGCTCTTCGCCGCTGCAACGGCGCTGCATCGCCCGCAGCCGGAGGTTCTCTTCGCGGTCCAGCCAGACGGCGACTCGCAGGGAGACTTCTCGCCGGACAAACTGGCCATCGAGCCCGTCGCGATGATCACGAAGCTGCCCGGTTCCTGCCCCGGATGCCTGAAGCTGCGCATCACTGCACCACCCCGGGACGCTGATGATGAGTTCGAGGCGCGCTATTTCCGCCCGGGCCGCACCTATCGCGTGCTCGACGGCGGCGCCGAAATCGGAACAGTGAAGGTGACCAAGCTGACGAGTCTAGGCTGCGTATCGTTGGCGGCGAGTGTCGACGTCATATCGCGGTCGAACTGGGATCCGCAACTGCTGAGCGTACTTGCTGTCGGTTCGCTGCATCTCCCGCCGGTAGAGCCGGTCCGCCGCGTTCCGGATGACGCGGAGGATATGGCGCTCCGGAAGATTGCCGAGCACGAGCTGGGGGCCAAAGGTGTTTCTGCGTCACTGCTTGCGAAGATGGAGGGGGGAGCCGCTATCTCCGCTGATCTGGATCACGACGGTCGACGCGACCTGATCGGTTCTTTCTCGACCAATGACGGTACACCGCAGAGGAGGACGTACAACCTCTTTCTGATTGCCATGGGCGATGAGTCCGGCGGATTCCGCGCCGAGCACGTCTGGTATTTCACCTACTTGGGCGATGGCGGAGAAGGCCAAGATGTCGTTGATACGATCGATCTCGATGAGGACGGCACCGACGAGATCGTCGTCCGTTCCCGCTTCATCGAGTCGCACGAATACGAGATCCTGAAGCGCGCCGGTAACAAGTGGAAGAGCGTCTACCAAGGCGGCGGATCGGGCTGCTAAGCTCGCGATCGTTCGTCACACGGCTGTGTGATTGTTATCGCAGCAACCGGGTAACGGGAGGGCCACCGTTGCCCTATGAGCATCGCTGCCATTGCCATTCTCGTCGTCGCCGCTGCAGTTCTGTCGGGTCTTCTTGTCTGTCGATTCATGGTCTATCGCGGACAGCGCGTGATCATCTGTCCCGAAACGCAGCAGCCCGCAGGCGTGGAGCTCAATGCCTGGCGGGCAGCGCGCACTCCGGGCGACGCGAACCTTCGTCTGCAAAGCTGCTCACGCTGGCCCGAGCGGCACGATTGTCCGCAGGATTGCCTGGCGCAGATCGAAGCGTCGCCGGACGGAACGCTGGTGCGGAACATCGTCGCGGCGTGGTACGGCAATCAGCAATGTGTCTTCTGTCATCGCACGATCGGTACGATCGAATGGCATGAAGCGATCCCCGCGCTCCGTGCATCCGACGGAACGCTGAAGGAATGGAAGGGGATCGCGGCGGAAGACGTCCCGGCGATTCTCGAGACCCACAATGCTGTCTGCTGGAATTGCAACCTCACCGAGGGGTTCCGGCACGAGCATCCAGAGCTCGTGACCGATAGCGCGCAGACGCCGTTGCGCGACCTGGCCATTCACTAGCTTGCATTTCTCACACTTGCAGGGAATTGCTGGCAGGGTGTTTCAATCGAGCGCCTTCTCCCCCACGCTTCTCAGTGGGGGAGAAGGTGGCGAAGCCGGATGAGGGGGCGTCCCAACCAGCGCGACATCCGTGCACGTGCCGCGTTTTCAGGCAGTTCGGACGAGGCTCGGTTGATCGCCTCGCGCAAGTGCTCCCCCTCATCCGCCTTCGGCACCTTCTCCCCCCGCAAAAAGCGCGGGGGGAGAAGGCGCTCGATGGGGAAGGCACTCCAAAGAAAGCGGAAGAGTTGTAGCAAGGAGGCCACCAAAGGTGTGAGGAATGCGAGTTAATCGCGAACGCGATCCGTCGAGTTGCGCGTAAGCCAGCCGACACTTCAGTCCGAACCGGTCCCGCAGGCGTCAAGCGCGCACGTATTCTGCGATTCTGCGGAACTGGCTGGCGCCATCGAGACCCGCTTCCGCGATCACGGCACGCGCCGGGCCGCTGCCCGTGTAGTGGCCGTGCATGAACGGATGCATCGTCATGGCCCGTCCGCGGTCGGATCGGATCCAGCGGTACATCGTCGGCAGCGTGAAGCCGGTGATACCCATGGCCAATTGTTGCCGAGCCTCCGGGAAGATGGCGTCGCGCTCCTCCTCCGGCAGTGAATCGAAGAGCTCCGCACTGGCGACATAGAAGACGTCGACGGCGATTCCGGCGCGATCGAGCAGCGGCAGAGTCTCCGTCACGAACGCATACGTCACGCCCGATTCCTGCAGCACGATGGTCGCGTCACATCGTCCCGGCGCCTCGCGAAGACAATAGACTCCTTGCGCCGCATGAGCCGCGGGCGCCAGGCCGAGGGCTTCGCGATCGACGACCCTTTGCGGAGGCCGCGTGACGAACGGTGCGATCACGGATGGGCGCCGCGCAATCGCAGCAGTAAGAAGCGGCCAGATTTCCTGCGCGTCCCACGGTGTCAGCGTGATCATCGCGCCCGGCGGGAAGTTCTCCTGCAGCAACTGCAGCGGCTGCGGATCAGCATGCGTCGGTCCATCCTCGCCGGTGGCCAGCCCGGCATGGGCACAGACCAGGATCATCGGCCGGGCCGCTTCTCCCGTCGCCTCGTTGCGGGCCTGATTTCCGATCGCATGCAACCGCGCGGCGATATGTCCGAGCGGCGCGAGGAAGGCGGCGTACGACGAGCCGGCGCCGATGTGTTTTCCGAAGGACGAGACGCCGGAGAGCACGGCGGCCATCGCGTCTTCGCAGATGCCGCCGATCGAGAGCGTTCGCGAGTCGCTGTTGCTGACACAGTTGAAGAATCCTGCCTGAAAATCCTTTCCCGCTTCGCCGATGCTGGTCGAACCGAGAAGGTCCGCGGCTGCCAGGAAGATCGCGCCGCCGCTGAAGCGATTGAGGTATCCGAGGGTCTTGCCGAGGTGTCCGCGGAGCGTAGTGGCGTGTCCGGGCGTGAGCTGAAGCTCGGATGGCGGAGTGCCGGCCTTCGCAGGGAGGACGCGGCCACAGCCCGCGAGTGCGTAGACGTCTTCGACGGATGGAGCGGACGGCCGCGGCTTCCGTTTCGCGGAGACGAGCCGTTCCTTGGAAGCACCGAGGAGGTCCGCCAGTGTCCGCACCATCTTCGGCTGGTTCTCCATCCAGTTGCG
>DATLVW010000592.1:0-3164 GCA_035577085.1 Thermoanaerobaculia bacterium | reverse complement strand
GATGACTGCTCCGACTTCAGCGTTTGCCTTGACAACGCCGATTACGACGTTCTTGGAGGAGGGGGAGGACCAGGCGGAGGCGGAACGTGTGACTCTGGAGGGATTGGCTCGACCTCCTGCTCGACGTCAAACTCGTACGGTTCCTGCTCGGTAACCTGCACTGGTGGCTACTACACTACGCGTCCTGTACGGCTGCGACGAGTAACAACAGCGTTGCAAACTGCCGCTGCAAGTCTTGATTAGTTCGGTCGCGGTGTCGAAATGGTTTGACTTCTCGGGCTGCGCTCATGCCACCGGTGCTCCGGCACGGCCGACGACGATTCCGATCAATTCGAATTCGTCACCGGTCCCGACTTCGATCGGGCCGTGACGCTCGTTGCGGCTGAGAAGGCGGATGTGGCCGTTCCGCACGTCGAGGTGCTTGACGTATTCGTCGGCGCCGAGGCGGCAGACGACGATCTTGCGGGATGCTTCGCGAATGTTGTTCGTCGGTTTGACGAATAGGAGATCGCGGTCGGCGATGGCGGCGCCGATCATGGAGTCGCCGGCGGCTTCGTAGATCAATCGGGCACCGGCGGCGGCGAAGGCGCGCGGGATCTCGCGGTTCGCGGTTACGGCGATGGCGTTCGATTCCGGACGCACCGTTCGCCGCCGTCCGGCGCTGCGCAGAGACGCGTCGAGAATCCGCACTGCGTCATGCAGCTTTCGCTGATCGTCGGCGGAGAGGTAGAAGCTCGGCTCATCGAGGATCCATCCGACACTCTCGTCCAACGCGCGGGCGATGCGCACGACCGTGTCGAGCGTCGGCCGCTCGTGCGCCGCGGTCAGAATCCGGCTGAGCGTCGTCGGGGTGATACCGGCGTCGGCAGCGATGGCGCTCTGTTTCTTGCCGCTCTTCTCGATTGCTTCGCGTAGGCGGGCGCGCCAATTCAACACTGTTACTGATGTTGCCGGTCGCCAAAAGCGAAGGCACAGGGTTGCATCGCCTTCCACACAGGAAAGGGTACCTCGGCCATGTAGTCGAGGACGAGGCCCTGAGGCGATTCTTTCGATCGCGTGAGCGGAACAGGTACGGTAACCTATAGGTGTCACTGAATTCCGCCGCGCCAGGACTTGATGGCTACCCGAAAATCGAAAGAGCAGACTTCCTTCTCACCCCCGCCGCCCATCGTTCCTGAGGTCGAGCATCAGCCTGTCGCCGAGTTTGCGCGGAAGGCGTATCTCGACTATTCGATGTACGTCATCCTCGACCGCGCGCTGCCGCATGTGGCCGATGGTCTCAAGCCCGTCCAGCGCCGCATCATCTACGCGATGTCGGAGCTGGGCCTGGGACCGAATGCGAAGCCGAAGAAGTCGGCGCGTACGGTCGGCGACGTCATCGGCAAGTTTCATCCGCACGGCGACACCGCCTGCTACGACGCGATGGTGCTGATGGCGCAGCCGTTCTCGATGCGCTATCCACTCGTGGAAGGGCAAGGGAACTTCGGCTCGCCGGACGATCCGAAAGAGTTTGCTGCGATGCGGTACACCGAGGCGAAGTTGTCGCGGTTCGCGCAATCGTTGCTGTCGGAGTTGGAACAGGGGACGGTCGACTGGGGGCAGAACTTCGACGGCACCTTGCGCGAGCCAAAGTTGCTGCCGTCGCGGTTGCCGCACGTGCTGCTCAACGGCGCGTCGGGGATCGCAGTAGGCATGGCCACTGACATTCCGTCGCACAACACGCGCGAGGTCGTCGGGGCGTGCCTGGAGCTGCTCGACAATCCTGACGCCACGATCGCGCAACTGACGAAGCACATCAAAGGGCCCGACTTCCCGACAGAAGCGGAGATCATCACGCCGCTGGCCGAGATCCGGGAGATGTACAAAACGGGCAACGGCTCGATCCGGCAACGCGCAAAGTGGGAAGTGGAGAACGGCGACATCGTCATCAGCGCGCTGCCGTTCATGGTGTCGGGGTCGAAAGTGCAGCAGCAGATCGCGGCGCAGATGAACGCGAAGAAGCTGCCGATGATCGAAGACATGCGCGACGAGTCGGATCACGAAGACCCGACGCGACTCGTGCTCGTGCCGCGCTCGAACCGTGTCGATCTGGACGAGGTGATGGCGCATCTCTTCGCCACGACGGATCTCGAGCGCACGTACCGCGTGAACATGAACATGATCGGCCTCAACGGCCGCCCTCGGTTGTATCCGCTAAAGGATCTGCTGAGCGAGTGGCTGGAGTTCCGCATCGAGACGGTGCGGCGCCGGTTGCAGCATCGGTACGATCACGTCAACGCCCGCATCCACATCCTCGACGGCTACCTCATCGCGTATCTCAACATCGATGAGGTGATTCGCATCATCCGCCGCGAGGACGAGCCGAAGCCGGTGCTGATGAAGCGCTTCAAGTTGTCGGAGCTGCAGGCCGAGGCGATCCTCGAACTGAAGCTGCGATTCCTGAACAAGCTGCAGGAGATGGAGATCCGCGGTGAGCAGGCCAAACTCGAAGCCGAGCGCGCAGAGCTCGAGAAAATCCTTGGATCGAAAGCGCGGTTGCGCAAACAGGTTCGCGATGAGTTGGTGAAGGACGGCGAAGAGTTCGGCGACCGCCGCCGCTCGCCGATCGTCGAGCGCGAAGCGGCTAAGGCGCTCGATGCCACGGCGCTGATTCCGTCGGAGCCGGTGACGGTTGTGTTGTCGGAGCGTGGCTGGGTGCGCGCGGGCAAAGGCCACGATCTCGATCCGACGACGCTGCAGTACAAGTCAGGCGATGCGTTCCTCCATTCGGCGCGCGGGCGCAGCAATCAGCTTGCGGTATTCATCGACTCGATGGGCCGCACGTACTCGCTGCCGGCACACGAGCTGCCGTCGGCGAAAGGTCACGGCGAACCGCTGACCGCGTTCACGTCGCCCGCGCCGGGCGCGACGTTCGTAGCGGTGATGATGGGCGATCCGGAAGACTTGTGGCTGCTCTCGACCGACGACGGTTACGGTTTCATCGCAAAGCTCGAGGATCTGATCACCGACCGGAAAGCGGGCAAGGCCGTGGTGAACGTGAGCGACGGAGCATCCGTCCTGCGGCCCCAGCGAATGAACCGCCAGGAAACCGATCGCGTCGCCGCGGCCACGACGAGTGGAAAGTTGCTGCTGTTCGAGGCGGCCGAGCTGCCGTTGCTGGCTCG
>DATLVW010000591.1:0-7559 GCA_035577085.1 Thermoanaerobaculia bacterium | reverse complement strand
CGACCTTGCAGTCCGGCCAGCAGCATCTCCGTGAACGTCCAGTTCGCCGTCGAGCTGTCTTTGCTCGTCGACGACGCGAAGCACGCGAACGACTGACGGCCGCGGAGCCGCTTCACGCGATCGACAAGCGCGCCGGAGTAGCAGCAGTCCGCAGCCAGGATGACCCGGTCGCCCCGAAACCTGGCGGCGATCGTCCTCACGATCGCATCGACATTCCATCCAGCCCGATGATCGCTGGCGTCATACGTCGCAGAGAACGTCTTCTTCCCATCGTCGGATTGATAACCATGCCCTGTGAAATAGAAGAAGAGCAGATCGCCGGGAGCTGTCTGCGCGAGCAGCCTGTCGAGCGCTGCCTGCGCGTGCGACGTCGTGGCCTGTTTGTCCGCGAGGTAGACGATGTGATTCGCGGTCACTCCCTTCTGACGAAAAAAGCGCACGAGCTGGGCATCCCTTCGGTTCGCCTTCGGAAACGAAGCAAACGTTTCGGAATCGTTCCACTCCAATGTTCCGACGACGAACACCCAAGTTCTCTGAGGCTGCCATCGAATGTCCGCTGCAAATGTGCTCGTCGTCGCGAGGGTTGCGATCAGGAGCAGGAGAGCACGGATGCGATTGGACATAGGCCGCATTGTGGGGCAAGTTTGTAATTTTCTTTCAGCGCTTTGACAGCAGCCCTTCCTGCCGCAGCGCTTCGTCGCGCGAGTACTTCACAGGGATGACCTCTCTGCCGTGATGATCGATGTAGCCCCAGAGACCGCCATCCACCAGGCCGTGATGATCGGGATCGGACGCGTCGGTTCTTTGCGTGCAACCGGAACAAACCATGGCCAGACCGTTCTCGAACGGCCACGCGAAATCGTAGATGGGCGGCAACACCATCCGAAACGAGCGATCGAAGAACGCCACCTTTCCATGACGGCGCCCGCGCACCAGACCTTCGACGAAGTCGTCAGCGCCGTTGTCTTCCGACAGCACTTCGAGAATGCGCCCATTGCGCAGGACATAGAACCAACCGCGTCGCTCGGCGTTGAACGTGGCCAGTCCATCGGCGTTGAAGTCGAGTGCCTGGAGATGCCGCGCCACGATGCGAACGGAACCATCGCCGCTGACGACCGCGCAATTCCGATGGAGGCTCATCTCCGGATCGGGGTTCTTCGCGGTGGGACGAGCTGCATAGAAGCAATCGAGAGACTGCGCGGCAAACGCGCTGTTTGCGATCAGGAGGGCCAGAGCCAGAGAGAGCGCGAAGAGATGACGGGCCTTCATGCGCCTCATCGTACGACGCAAAGGCACACGACGCAGGACATCGTCAGTGCTTCGTTGCGCGTCTCCGCTGTCTTGCCAGCGTCAGGGTGACGCTTTCAAAGACCGAGGTCGAGTAGTTGGGAAACTGGTCGGTGGGAAAGCTGGTGAAATACACTCGCGGCGCGAGCCCTCCGATCGTTGGGTCGCCCGTCTCGCCAATGAGCGTCGGGTAAAAGAGAGCCCGGCCCGCCTCGGTAAATGGAGCACTGATCGGCTCAGACCAATGGATCATGTCGCTCGAAGCGCGGGCCTTGATCGACACGCCGAGGCCGGAGACGTAGACCGCGAGGTAGACGTCGAAGCTGCGGTCGTAGAGCACGATGGCGGAAGCCCCGTTTTCGTCGGTCCACAGAGGCAGGTACTTGCCGGCCGTTCCCGATAAGTCGGGCGTCGCGTTTCCCTGCACGAACGCAGTCGCGGGCTGAGTCCAGGGATTCGGCGACGCTCCATCGTACTTGTGAAACAACTGCGAGACCTGGTGCCCGTCGCCAGAGAGCACCGCCGTAACAACATCGGCATACACCGCACGAGCGACGCCTAAGCAGATCGCGTTACTACAAGCGCCGGGAGCGCCCTGCAATCGATCGTTATAGAAGACATAGAAGTAGGCGTTCGCCGGGTCCGGCGGTGGATTGTCGAGGTGCTTGCCATTTGCGTCGGCTACCAGAAGCGAGCCGTATCCGACGGCCATGTTGGTGCCGCCACCCTCGAACAGAGACAGGGGCTCACTTGGCTGAACGATCTGCCCCGCCACTCGGAAGGTCTTTCCGTCGTCCGTCGATACGGCCAGACCGATCGATGAATAAAAGCAGGGCACCATGGACGCACTGTTTCCCCCCGCGCTGCACAAAAAACTCGGTGGGTTGGCCTGGTTCTGCCAATGGTATTCGGCATGGAAGGGCATGAGCCATCCGCTCTTGCCGCCACTGGCGAAGCGAACAACCCCGCCACCGCCCGCATAGTCCTTGTCGAACACATAGCCAGCCGGCGCGTCTCCTGGACCAAACATCCTCCTGCAGCCACCGGTGACTCCGCTAACACGATCGAGCGTTCCGTTGAAAGGAAAGGTACCGTGGACGTTCGGACTTGCGCTGCAGCCAGCCGTGGAGCCGGCACTGCCATAAAACGTATAGGTGCCTCCCGCCGCTGGAATCGCCCCGATCGATCCATCGGATGGACCGAATGAGAATCCATAGCTCACAAGCTCGGCGTGTGTCGCGAACGTGACGGGCTGGCCGAAAAACCCGACGATGTCGCCCTCCGGCGACACCTGCGTCACAGCATCATTCCTGATCGTGGTCTGGGAGAAAGCACCCAAACACACCAACGCAACCACGAACGCGATGCCCAGCGATTTCCTCATATCTCCTCACTCCTGGAGTAACGGCGCCGGGCTACGCCGGTGTAATCGTAGCATCGACCGTCACGCGTGAACCCGTACCTTTCCGTACAAAAACTCAGGAGCGATGTCCGCACCGTTCGGCCAGCAGATCGTGCCGTACTCGGCGAGTGAGAAGTTGCGGAAGTAGTTCACGTCCTTTAATGGCTCGAATACCGGACCCCAGAGCGCGTCGGAGAGATCGATCTCGCCTTCAATTCCGTCGGCGAACTTTGCCCAGATCGTGAAATCGTGAACGTATCGTGCGTCTATGACCGTGTAATACATGTGAGTTAGTCCAGCGGATCGATCTTCTTCAGGGATTGTCCAGCTTGTGCAAGGTGCCAGTCCTCGAGCAGCTCGGTGCGATGAAGATGCCACCACTCCAGGACGAGCGCAAGCGCTCTCCGTTGCAGCTGGCCGCTAACGCTTCCGTCGGAGATCCGGACCGAGATGTCGGAGCCGGCGTACCATGCGTGAAAGTGCGGCGGATCGTGCTCGCGGTAATTGATCGTGATGATGATTCCGAAGAAGCGGCTGATCTCGGGCGCGAGGCGATTCTACACACGAACGAAACGTTTCGACCTCCACCCTGACCGCACTCGGGCGAGGACGCCCGAGTGCCCGCGGTCGAGACGACCGCACTCCTTACGACGTGCATAACTCGTAGCTAACACACCCTATCGAGCACCCAGCGCTCTTAGACGCTTGATTGCACCGGCATGTTGGGGGTCATAGCGAAGCGCTTCTTCGAGGAGCGATCGCGCGCCGGGCAAATCGCTCTGGCGCGCGTGAATGTCGGCCAGGAAGACGAGAGCGTCCGGTACGTAGGGAGCCTCTACGAGCGCGAGCTCGAGCTCGCTGCGGGCGGTAATGAAGTCCCCGCGATTGGCCGCGGCAATCCCGAGCATGATGTGCGGCTTCACCAGGGCGCGCGATGCGGGATCCGCGGCGAGCGCCTGAAGCATCTTGAAGCCGCGCGCATCACCGAACGCCGCCAGAACCAGACCCGCGGCTTGACGGACGTGGAGCGACGAATCGGTTCCATACCGCGCGATCGCATCGGCGGCACTGCCGGCCCGCGCATAGCCGAGCGCCTCGATCAGCCGCGCTCGTACGAGCGGATCGCGATCGGCCAGCAGCGGCTCGAGGATCGACGCGGCTGCCGTGGGGAAGCGCTGCCCTAGGATGACGGCGGTTGCGCCTCGGAGCGTGGGAGCTTCGTGAAGGTCACGAACGACGGCGGTGAGCGAAGGAAGGCTTTGTGTCGCAGACGCTTCGTCGATGGCATCGGCAAGCACGCTTCGCCGCTGCTGCCGTTCCGCGGCTTGCGGCCACCAGGAGGCGATCGTCTGCTCGATCAGCTCCGGCGGTTTCTTCGCGTGACAAACGCCGCAGGCATTCGGGACTCCATGCCGGAGCGTGTTCCTGGCGTTGGGGATGTCGATACTGTGGTCGGGGAACTTGTCGAGCACCCCGCTGACGAGCCGCGGCATGTGACAGCCGGTGCAACTCGCTGCCTTCGCTGGATGGTGCGTATGCGCGCGCCCTTCCTTCGCAATGGCGCTGTGGCAATCGCGGCACGAACGATCGGCGTCGCTTTTCATTTCATTGGGACCGTGCTCTTTGTGCGGGGCGGTGTGGCAGGTGAGACAGGTCGCTCCTCCCACGCGGTAGCAGCGCGATTGGACGAGGGCCTGATACTCGAAGCTCGAGCTGTTCGGGCGTCCGTCGGCGAAATACTCGCCCGATCGTGCGGTGCTGTCGACGATCACGAGTGCCTGATATTTGTCGTCGTACCGCTGACCTGGGCGGAACTGATCCTTCTGATCGAGCAGCGGAAAGAGCGGCTCGTGCGGACCATGGCAGCGCGCGCAGATCGACAACGCCAGCGCGGCGTCGATGTGTCCCGGATGGATGATGTCGGCCTTGCTCTTGGTCTCGGCGTGCCGCGCTCCGGGGCCGTGACAGGCTTCACACGCCACGCCGGCATCCGCGAACGTCGTCGACCATGATTGTGCCGCCGCGTCGTAACGCAGATCGAGGCCGGTGGAGTGGCACTCCAGACACTCCTTGTTCGCCGTGCGGCGGAAGTTGGTCCAGAAGAAGGGATGCGTCGGGGAGACCACGCCCTGTTTGTGCTCGTTGTAGTCGACCCAGGCGCCGTCGCCGGTAACGTGAAAGTAGACGGGAAGGACCTGCCACCGGCCGTCGGGAAAGATGGTGAGCGCATCCTGCATCCGTTTTCCGCCGATGACCCAGGCGACGGGATAGTCGCCAAGCTCTCCTTGCGCATTCCGCGTACGCATGACGAACGAGTCGCCGCGCCGCGTCATCCATGCTTCGCTGGATGTACCCTTGAAGTGCGCGTTGGCAAACGATCCGACGACACTCGTCGCCGAGGCCGGCGCGAGGGCGCGCGAGTGCCAATCGTGCTGCCAGCGAAGGAAATTCTTCTCGTGACACTCCCGGCAACTGGCAGAGCCGGCATAGGCGTTACGGGATGGCAGCTCTTCCCAGTCATCGCTCGCGGTGACTGTCGCTTTCTTCGAAGGAGCCGGCGCGGTTCGCGATGCCGGGGTCTGCTCTTTTCGACACGATACGAGTGCCGCGATTGCGATCAGTCCAACCGCGAGATGCGTACGCAATCGCATCCGCGCGCTACTCGGTGTCGCTCTTGCGGAACGTTTTGTGGCACGCCTTACACGCCGCGCCAACCGCATCGACCTGCGATACCAGGCGCTCGTGGAGGTTCGGAGCGGCATTCGACGCGGTACCCCTCTGCTGCGCTAACTGCAACAGCTTTGCGCTCTCGCTCTCCAGCTTCGCTCCGGCCGCCTTGAACTCCGCCGGCTGACGCCAGATCTCCGGCCTGGCCGCGCTCTTCACCTTTGCCGCGTCGGTCCCAGCGGGGAAGAACTCCCCCAATCCCACACTCAACCCATGAATCGCCTCGGCGTGCGCGGCAAGCTGGCGATCGTTCCCGATCTCCTGCCTGGCCACCATCGAGATCGCGGTCATGTGCGCCGCCATCGCCTTCATCACACTCTGCCGGTACTTCACCACCGCCTCCGGCCGGTCCCCCGCGCCGATCGACTGGGCAATCAGAAGAACGATCAAAAAGGAACCAAGCCGCACCCGCAAGGCGTCCCGCATCGTTGGCGAAGGATAGTGGAAACTGAGGTGGGGAGTCAGGAAACGCAAAACGGGTGTGCAGCCGGTCTTAACTTGCTGATCCGCGTGTGTTCACCTCTTGTTTCACGCGGAGACGCGGAGATCACGGAGCTCTTCTCTTCGCGTTCTGCGCGTCTCCGCGTGAGTCGTCTCTCCCGCAAGCAAATTGAGACCTGTTAGCATCGTTGCCTCCATGAAGCGGGCGTTCATCGCGGCTACCGTACCGCTACTTATCGCCTCCATCGCGACGGCGCGCGACCTTCCTAACTTCGATGCTGCCGCGACGCAGCGCACTGCACCCTCGGCCGTCGCCCAAGCCTCGAGCTCAAAGATACCAACGGAGTGGTACGCGCAGTTCGGCACTCCGTCCTTTCGGTGGATCGGTGGAGCGCCAGGCGGCGCCGTCACTGCGTCCGCGGCCGTTAGCGGTTTCGATGGCGCGTATGTTTCGGAGGTCCATGACACAGGCCGCGGCGCGATCGTCACGCGATACCGTCAGCGCATCGACGGCATCGAGGTGTTTCGCAACGAGTTGAATGTCGTCACGGCGCGCGATGGTGCGACGGTGGCGATCTCGGGGCATCTCGCGGGTCCCGCGGCTCGTGCGGCGGCGAAGAGTGGGGAGCTGTTTCGTCTATCCGAAGCCGCGACGGTTGCGATTGCGTCGGGCGATCTCGACGCCAACGGCCCCGCTGCATCGCGCCTGAGCCGCGTCTGGTTCGACCCCGGCACATCGCTCGAGCCGGTGTATTCGATCGAGCTCGCGACAGACACGGAGATGTTCCTCTACGTAATCTCCGCGGCCGATGGGCGGCTCCTGTTCCGGAAGAACCTCACTGAGGACGCCGGCACGCCGTTCACGTATCGCGTTTGGGCGGAGACGACGGGGATCAAGCGCCCGCTCAATGGTCCGCAGGGACTCGTTGGTGATCCAAATCCCACGGGCACCAACGATGGATTTCAGGCTCCGTTTGTCGAGACGGGACTCGTGACCCTCGCAAACGGCCCGATCAGCACGGGCGATCCGTGGCTGGCGGCGAGTGCGACGCAAACCACTGGCAACAATGTAGACGCCTACGCCGACCTCAGCGCGCCCGACGGATTCTCGACCGGTGACGAGCGGGCCTCCACGACGAGTCTGCGCACATTCGACTACCGGCCCGACATGCAATCACAGCCCGGAGTGAACGCGACGCAGCGCAAGGCCGCGGTCACGCAACTCTTCTATGACGTCAATTTTCTGCACGACTGGTTCTATGACTCCGGGTTCAACGAGGCTGCACGCAACGCGCAGACCGACAACTACGGACGTGGCGGTGTAGCCGGCGACTCGATCCGCGCAGAGGCGCAGGACTACTCCGGACGCAACAACGCGAACATGTCGGTCCCGGCTGATGGCGGCCGTCCGCGCATGCAGATGTACCTCTTCGACGCGGTCACGTTCCGCACGCTCAGTGTCGATTCACCGGCTACACTGACCGGCCAATATGCGGTTGGTACCGCAGCCTTCGGCGCGCAGGCCTTCAATCTGAGCGGGAACGTGGTCGCGGCCTCGCCGGCGGATGGCTGCGCGGCGATCGGCTCCTCGGTCGCCGGCAAGATCGCCTTCGTCAATCGCGGCACCTGCAGCTTCACCGTCAAAGCACAAAACGCACAAAACGCGGGCGCGTTGGCGGTGATCGTCGGCAACGTCGCCGAC
>DATLVW010000590.1:0-6627 GCA_035577085.1 Thermoanaerobaculia bacterium | reverse complement strand
ACACCGCGTGATGCAGACTTCGGTGTCCGCGATCAGCAGATGCGCCGGCTGATTCTCTTCGTGAATGACGCCGCCGTTGTAGACGTCGGTGACCTTATCGAATGTCAGCACACCGTCGAACTTGATCTTCTCGGGCGGATGCGGATGATCGGCGCCGAAGTAGCGCTGGATCCGCTCCATCCGCTCGTGACCGGCATGTCCTTCGAGACGGTTCATGACGCCGTAGCCGCGGCCACCGGTCACGATGCCGAGACCGGCGTTGACCAACCCTGCGAGCTGTCCGTATTCGAACGCCTGATGGAAATTGCGCTGCTTCCACAGCTCCTCGCGCGCCCATGAGACTTCGAACATCGCCTCGTACTCGCTCATCTGCGCGGCCGAATAATCGTTGTTGAGCAATGCCTGGAACGTCGTCTCGGCAGCCAGCGATCCCGACTTGATGCCGAGGTGAATGCCTTTGAGACGCGCGCCATTGAGGTAGCCGGCCGAGTCGCCCGTGATGAGAAAGCCCGGACCATACATCCGCGGCATCGAAAAGTAGCCGCCCTCGGGAATCGCTTTCGCGCCGGCGCTGATCATCTTGCCGCCTTCCAGCAACGGCCGGATGGAAGGATGCGTCTTGTAGCGCTGAAACTCCTGATGCGGATCGAGCGTGGGATTCTTGTAATCGAGTCCGACGACGAGACCGATGTCGATGATGCGGTCTTTCATCCCGTAGATGAAGCCACCGCCGAAGGTATCGCCGTCGAGCGGCCAGCCAAGAGTGTGAATCACGTTCCCGAGCGGGAATCGGTCGTCGGGCAGTTGCCACAACTCCTTCACCCCGACCGAGTAGACCTGCGGATTCTTTCCGGCGTACAGATCGAAGCTGGTTGCAAGCTGTTTCGTGAGCGTGCCGCGCGGCCCTTCCGCGAGGATCGTCACCTTGGCACGGATGTCGACACCAGGCTCGAAGTTCGCTTTCGGCTGGCCGTTCTTGTCGATGCCTTTGTCGCCTGTTCGGACGCCGACGACGCGTCCGTCCTCGATCAGGACGCGAGAGGCAGCGAACTCCGCGAAGAGGTCGACGCCCATCTCGCCGACGATCGGCGCCATCCATCGAACCATCTCGCCGAGGGAAATGACGTAGTTGCCGTGGTTCTGCAGAGGCGGCGGCATGATCGGCGCCGCGATCTTCATCGACTCGAAGAGGTACCAGAAGCCATCGTCGGTGACCGGCGATTCGATCGGGCATCCCCGCTCGAGCCAGTCCGGCATCAGCTCTGCGATTCCGCGCGGATCCATGACCGCTCCGGAAATGCCATGAGACCCGATCTCCTGCCCTTTCTCGAGGACGGCGATCGAAAGCCCCTCCAGCTTTTTCTCAGCGTTGGATTCATTGTGGGCCTTGACCAGCTCGGCGAGCCGGTAGGCGGCAGCCAGCCCGGCCGGTCCGGCACCGACGATCACGACATCGACCTCGAGGGTCTCCCGCTCGACGCCGGGAAGTTCAGCCATGCGTTGCTCCTTCAGAAAAGTCGCGGCATTCTATACGTGGGGGGTGGGGTGTTGGGGGTAGGGTGTGGGTGTAAAGCTGATCGACGCTCGCTTGTATCACTCCGACGCACGATTCCCGGCCACCGATACGCACAACCGCCATCATTCGATCTGCCTAAATCCACTCTCGACTCCCCACTCCCCACCCCCCGCTGCTATTCTTCTCACCCATTCCGATGGCTCAATACGCCGTTCCCCTCCTCCTCCTTTTCATCGCCAGCGCGCTCACATCCGTGATCACGACCGGCGCGGTCAAGCGGATTGCCGAGGAAGTGGGAGCGATCGATCGTCCGAACGAGCGGAAGTTTCACGCGGCAGAAACGCCGCGGATGGGCGGGCTGGCCATCATCTTCGGCTTCGGGTTTCCGTTGATGCTGCTCGCGGCCAACACCCACGCCGCCGAGCTGGTCTCGAAAAACCTCACGTACCTCTTCGCCGTCCTGGCCAGCGGCTCGCTCATCGTCGGACTTGGGGTTTACGACGATCTTCTCGGCTCGGACGCGCCGAAGAAATTCATCGTTCAGACCGCGGCCGCCATCATCCTGGTCAGTTTTGGGTTCCGGTTCTCATCCTTCTCGATTGCGGGGTTCACCATCCGGCTCGGCATTCTCGGATCGGTCGTCTCCGTGATCTGGATCGTGGGCGTCATCAACGCCGTCAATTTCATCGACGGGATCGACTCGCTCGCGACGCTGGTGTCCATTACGATCGCCGGGGCTTTCGGGGTCATCGCGATCATCCGTCATGACGTGTTTTCTCTCGTCATCATGACCTCGCTGACGGGAAGCCTGATCGGGTTTTACCGGTGGAACCGGCCGCCCGCCAAAATCTTCATGGGCGACACCGGCAGCCTTTTCATCGGCCTGCTCCTTGCGGCCTGTTCGATCGCCCGTCCGATCAAATCGCCCACTGCCCTGATCGTCGGCGGACCGATGCTCGCCCTGGCGCTCCCAGTGCTCGACACGCTCATCGTCATGAAGCAGCGGTTTGGTGCGGAGTCGGCCATCGGCGCGCGCGTGACTCGGATGTTCAACGCCGACCGCCGCCACTTCCATCACATCCTCGTGGAGAAATACGGCAGCATCACAAAAGCCATCCTCTCCATCTGGTTCATCACGCTGCTCTTTGCCGTCGCCGCGGTGCTCACCGTGATCGAGGAATTGAGGAACACCGGCTACTACGTTGGCGTCGCCGGCTTCATTGCCATGCTTTTTCTCCGCTATTGGTTCCGGCGCCACCTGGGGCAGGCGCCGGTCGAGCGGCAGGCCTGACGCGATGTGCGGAATCGCCGCTCTTTTCGCCTACGGAAGCGACGCACCTCCGGTCGATGCAGTCGAGATCGACGCCATCACCGAGCGCATGCGTCCGCGCGGCCCCGACGCTGGCGGCACCTGGATCTCGCCCGACCAGCGAGTAGCGCTCGGCGCGCGGCGTCTTGCCATCATCGACCTGACGGACGAAGGCACGCAGCCGATGACCGATACCGACGGCGATCTGCGCATCGTCTTCAACGGCGAGATCTACAACCATCACGAGTTGCGCGCACGACTGAAGCGGCTGGGGGCAACGTTCCACTCCACATCGGACACCGAGGTTCTGCTGCAGCTCTACCGGCGCGATGGACCAGGGATGGTCGACCTGTTGCGCGGCATGTTCTCGTTCGCGATCTGGGATCCGGGACCGCGGCGCATGTTCGTGGCGCGCGATCCCTACGGAATCAAACCGCTGTACATCGCCGACGACGGCAAGACATTCCGCGCGGCATCGACCGTCAAGGCACTGCTTGCGGGCGGACAGATCTCGCGCGCCAGGAATCCAGCCGGTGTTGCCGGCTTCTGGCTCATGGGCAGCGTGCCGGAGCCGTTCACGATCTTCGAAGAGATCAGGGCAGTGGCCGCGGGAACCTCGTTCTTCGTCGATGAGCGAGGGATTCATGACGAACGCCACTACTACTCGATCGCAACGACACTCGGCCAGGGTGTTCGCGACGAGCCCGCTGCGCGCCTTGTCGACCCTCACGTTCTCGTGCGAGAGCTCGTCACCGACTCGCTCCGCCACCATCTCATCTCCGACGTCCCGGTTGGCGCGTTCCTCTCCGCAGGGATCGACTCCTGCGCCCTCGTCGCTCTGGCGACAGAGGCGTTCTTTCAACCGCCGCGAACGGTCACCCTCCGTTTCGAGGAGTTTCAGGGTCATGACGTCGACGAGGCCCCCCTCGCCGAGCGTTTCGCGCAACGGATCGGTTCCGAGCATGTCACCCGCCTGGTGGCGCGGGACGAATTCATCGCCGACCTTCCCCGCCTCTTCGACGCGATGGATCAACCCACAATCGACGGTACCAACACCTGGTTCGTCAGCAAAGCAGCCGCGGAACGCGGTCTGAAAGTGGCCATCTCCGGACTTGGCGGCGACGAGCTCTTTGGCAGTTACCCCTCATTCCGCACTCTGCCGCGCATCGTCATGGGCGCCCGGGTCCCATTTGCTGCCTCGGCGCTCAGCCGTCTTGCAAGCCGCCCGAAAGCGAAAGCGTTGGCCCGCTACGGACATTCGTGGGCCGGGGCCTATCTCCTGCAGCGAGGCCTCTTTCTCCCGGATGACCTTCCGGCACTCATAGGCGCGGAGCAAGCGGAGGAAGGCCTGAAGCGTCTTTCATTGATCGAGCACATCGCCTCCGTCCTCGATCCGGATCCAAGCTCCGCCTTCGGCCGCGTGGCCACGCTGGAAGCATCGCTCTACATGCGCAATCAACTGCTGCGCGACACCGACTGGGCAAGCATGGCCCACTCGCTGGAGGTGCGCACGCCTCTCGTCGATGCCACCCTTCTCCGCCAGATCGCCCCGCTTCTGCTCGTGGAGCAGCAGCGCTGTAAACATCACTTCGCCAAGAGTCCCCGCACTCCCCTCCCGGACTGGCTCAGCGAGCGCAGGAAGACCGGATTCATAGTCCCACTCGCCGACTGGATGAATCTCCCTGCCGATGGAACGTCAACGCGCATGCGTAGCTGGGCACGGGTGGTCATGGAGCGCTGGTCGTGAGGGTGCTGCACATCGGCACGGATTCGTTCGGAGGGTACGGAGGCATCGCCCTCTACAACCGCGATCTCATCGCGGCGATCGCCTCGCATCCTGTCGTGACCGAGGTGGTCGTGGTTCCCCGCCTTCTCCCCTCCGTACCAGAGCCGCTCCCCGCGAAAGTGGCATTCCTCGATCAAGCCGCCGCCGGACGACTGGCGTACCTCAACACGCTTCGCAAGCTGCGCGGACCGTTCGACCTGGTCATCTGCGCCCACGTCAACCTGCTGCCGGTCGCGAGGATGTTCAGCAAGCATCCGATGCTCATGATCTACGGTATCGAGGCATGGAAGCCGCTGCGCGAGATGCTCTCCAATCGTCTGGCACGCCGATGCAGCGCCGTGGTCTCCATCAGCGACATCACGCTCGATCGCTTTCTGGGCTGGTCCGGCTACGAAGGGAACTCGCACCTGCTTCCCAATGCCATCCGTGCAGCCTGGTACGGGATTCGGCCTCGCAATGAGGGATTGGCTGCTCGCTACCGCCTCGAGGGAAAACGAGTGCTCATGACTCTGGGCCGCGTCGTCGCGGCCGAACGCTACAAGGGCTTCGACGAGGTCCTCGAAATTATGCCCGCCCTTGACGCCGGCATCTCCTATGTCGTCGCTGGCGGTGGCAACGACGTCCCCCGCTTGAAGCGCAAGGCAGCGAGGCTCGGCGTGGAAAAGCGAGTCATCTTCACCGGGCTCGTGCCCGAACACGAAAAGGCGGACCTCTACAATCTGGCCGACGTCTACGTCATGCCCAGTCGGGGCGAAGGCTTCGGGTTCGTCCTGCTCGAGGCGATGGCGTGCGGCGTCCCGGTCATCGCCAGCCGCCTCGATGGCGGACGGGAAGCCGTTCGTCAGGGAGAGCTGGGGCAGCTCGTCGATCCAACCAGTCCTGCTGAGATTCGCGTCGCCATCACCGACGCCCTCGCAAGCGGAGGCAAGAGCGTTCCGCAGGGGCTCGAATACTTCAGTTTCGAGAACTTCGAGTCACGAACACACGCGATCATCGAATCGCTGGTTTGATCCCATTCTTAGAGACAAGGGATCAGAGACAATCAGAGACAGAGATCAGAGACAAGAGATCAGGGGCATAGATGAGAGATCGCGATTCGCACCTACTGATTGCGACCTCTACCCGGCCTGTTCTCTCTGATGTCTGGCGAGAACAGAGAGGCTCCCGTGGCCGCTGAGCCGGGCCACTGTCCCCTGATCTCCGATCTCTTGTCTCTGATCTCTGTCTCTTCGGCATAATGCTCCCGTGAAGCGCGCGTTGATCTTCGGGGTGTCGGGGCAGGATGGCGCCTATCTCTCCCGCTTGCTGCTCGATCGTGGATACGAAGTTCATGGAGTTTCGCGCGACGCGGAGTCGCAGCCGTTCCACCGTCTTAGCACTCTAGGCATCCGCGACCGCGTCATCACTCACTCCGCCGCGGCGCGCGATTTCCGGGAGCTTCTCCAGTTGATCGACAGCATCCGTCCCGACGAGATCTACAACCTCGCCGGCCAGAGCTCCGTCGCCCTCTCGTTTTCGCAGCCGGTTGAAACGATGGACAGCATCGCGCAGGCCACGCTCGTCATGCTCGAAGTCATCCGCTACCTGAAGCTGCCCGTGCGCCTTTACAACTCCGCATCGAGCGAATGCTTTGGCGATACACCGCCCGGAACTGCCAGCGACGAATCGACGCCATTCTTTCCGCGCAGCCCCTACGCGATGGCCAAAGCCGCCGCGCACTGGACGACCGTCAATTATCGCGAGGCGTACGGCATCTACGCCTGCTCCGGCATCCTCTTCAATCATGAGTCGCCCTTGCGCTCCGAACGATTCGTGACCAGAAAAATCGTCACCGCCGCCTCGGATATCGCGGCCGGAAACCGCCGCCGCGTCACCCTCGGCCGCCTCGACGTCTCCCGCGATTGGGGTTACGCCGCCGAGTACGTCGAAGCCATGTGGCGCATGCTGCAGCAGGACAAGCCCCAGGATTTCGTCATCGCCACCGGCGAGAGCCACACGCTGGAAGAGCTCACCGCC
>DATLVW010000589.1:0-5038 GCA_035577085.1 Thermoanaerobaculia bacterium | reverse complement strand
TTCGGCACGCGCCGTCGAGACGATGGAGATCATCAACGGAGAGACGAAGTCCATCAAACAGATGCCGACGTTTTTCCCGCGCCAGATCGAGCTGGTCAACGAGCTGACACGAGCGACGGTCAATGTCGAAGTGCGCGATCTCGATGCGAAATCGGAGCTGCACAAGACGATCCCGGTATGGCTCGTGCCGCGCACGACCGCACCGCTGTCGGTGCTCGACCCGTCGACCGGACAGTGGCGCGATCTGACTGCCTACTTTGCCGCGTTCGTGACTCCGAACGCTCCCGCGGTGATGGAGTTTGTGCGCAACGTGACCGACGCGCATCCGAAAAAGGAACTGGTCGGCTATCAGATCGCGGACACCAGAGTGCAGCCGCAGGTCCAAGCGACATTCGATGCGCTCAAGGCGCTCGGAATCCGCTACGTGCAGTCGGTGATCCAGTTCACGCGTGAGAGCGGCGCAGCGAACCAGCGCGTGCGCCGCCCCGCCGAAACACTCAAGGACAAGAACGCGAACTGCATCGACAGCACGCTGCTGATGGCGAGCCTGCTGGAGGCGATTTCGCTCAACCCCGCCATCGTGCTGATCCCCGGACACGCATTCCTAGCCTGGGAAACGTGGCGCGACGGCAACGGCGGCAGCGATCAATGGAAGTACGTCGAAACGACGATGATCGGGACGGCGACGTTCGAAGATGCATGCGCCGAAGGCGAGAAGAAAGCGGCCGACTGGCAGGCGAGCGCGAAGGGGAATCCTGACTACTTCCGCCGCCTCGCGCTCAGCGACCTGCGCGCGCAGGGGATCACGCCACTCGAGTAGCGTTACGTTCGATATTTCTTCGCCGCTTCGGTCAGTGCGTCGACGCTAATGTCGCCTGCGTAACCCCAGAAGAGCCCTGTGAGCAGACCGCGCCAGGTGCCGTCGAACGCCGGCAGCAGCACGAGCAGACCGGCCATCGAAATCCCGAGCGCGGAGATGGCGAAGCGCGCGAGTTTCGCGGCCGCGATCTCCCAGACCGATCGCTGCCGCTCGATCGTGTCCGTATCCGGCAATGCCAACTGCGCGTGCGGAAACGCCCGCTGCACGAACTGAAGCCCCGAAACGGGGAACGCCTCCCCCGCCGCTGCGAGAGGTGTGGCGAGCGTGCCCGGTAAGCTACCGATTGCGGCGATCGGTGGTTGCTTCACCGCGGCTCGCGCGGCCTCGAGATACTTCCCTGCCGCCAGATCGTTCTGAACGTTGACGCCGTTCTTGTCGCCCGCGGCCTTGATGTCAGCGGCGAGCGCTGAGAGCAACGCATCGAGCTGTGCCAGCGGCGCCGGTCCATTGGCTGCCGCAAACGCCTGCAGCGCAGCTTCGGATCCGGCCACCGGCTCACTTTTCTGCTTCAACACGTCGATGACCGACTGCCCGTAGGTCTGCATTGGATCGAGCACGCGCTTCACCAGATTGAAGCGCAGCGTGAACTGCAGGCCGTGGACCGCGCTGAGGATCGTCACCGTGTCTTTCGATTGTCCGATCGGCAATTGCTCGAGCCCTGTTTTCAGCGTTGCGAGCGCCGACCTGAACGGCTCATCGAAATTTGGCGGGAGCGGACTCCGCACGGCATCGGCAAGCGCTACTTGCATTTCGACGCGCCATCCGGCCGCGGCGCTGTCGACATCGGCCTGCAGGTTCGCCGTCGCTTGCGTGAGCTCGTTCTGCGCGCCGGTCGGATCGCTGTCGACGAGCTTGCGTGCTTCATCAATCGTCTGCTGTGCTTCCGTGAGCGCCTTCGCGATGTCGGGAGGAAAGTCGTCCGGTGACAGAAGGCTGACCGAGGCGTCGAATGCCGCGCGAACGGCCTTGATTTTGTCCTGCAGCGTACTGACCGCGGCGTTGTATTTCTCCTTGATGTCGTTCACGATGGCCGTGAGATCAACAGGCCGTTTGTCGATCGCATCGCGCAGGCGCGTGAGGAGTGGGTCGACGATGCCGATGAATGTGGGATCGGAATACTTCTTTTTCTCTGAATCGATCTTGTCGCGCAGATCGAGCGCCGCGATGTAGGCAGTCCTGCTCTCGACGAACCGCACGAGCAACGTGCGCATCGCGTATCCGAGAAGGAGACCGATGAGTATTGCGAGGAAGAGAAGCCACGGATGGAAACGCGCGTGAATCTCGTACGTGACAAACACCGGCGCTGCGAGCTCGTTCGCTCGGATCATCACCGTCGTCTTCGCCACACCGTTCGGAAAATGTCCACTGAGTGTCACCGGCAGTCTCGCGACTCCTCGGCTGTCCGCATTCGCATTCCCGAATTTCAGATCGCCGTCGATCGCTTTGCCGTCGATCGCGAGGTTCTCGATGCGCGACGCGGAGACGTTGGTCAACGGCGTGCGTGCGCCCGTTTCGACGACGATAAGCTCCTTCGGCGCGATTTCGATGCACGCGATCGAATCGGTTCGGTCCACGATCTGCGTCGTCAATGGACGCAATTCGCCCACCGGCCGCGTAATCTGAAAGACCAGTCTCTGGACCTGCTTTTCGGAAGTAACAGCGACGTTGACTTCGTAGGTCGCCGGCCCGAGGTTCGCGCACGTCGACGTAATCAGAATCGCGAGCGTGGTGCCGGGCGGGCGGCTGAAACCCGTTCGAACGCATTGCGCCCACGATGCATTGACCGAGGCGGTCGTCGTGACATACGTGGTCTCGATCGCTATGGTCTTTTTCGCGTCTTTCTCGATAGTGATTGGAATGCGCGCCGCCATCCATCCGCTGCTGTTGCGCACTGGGCCTAGGGTGTAGTTGAGACCGAACATCGGCTTGATAATCGCCGGTTCATCGGCGAAGACGCGGAAGGCGCACAGAATCAGCACGGCGAGAAAGCACGCACGCGTTCGGGCATTCATTGGAGTTGTCGATTGTGCCCGCGACACGGAAACACGTCAACACGTCCGTGCTCTACGTCGTCGTACGTACTGTTGTATGAAGAGTTGGAGGCTGAAAACCGCCCAAACGCAAAAAGGCCCGAGGCGCAGAACCTCGGGCTTTTCGGTAGTTTGCGACTTGGTAGGCGCTACCGGACTCGAACCGGTGACCCCCACCGTGTGAAGGTGATGCTCTACCAACTGAGCTAAGCGCCTGCTTGGGATCGTCTCAACGAGCTGCGTTTCCTCGCTATTTCAGCGAGGGGGGACAGGATAGTGCGAGTGTCCGCGCGCGTCAACGAAGGATCGAGGACGGATCAGGCGCGCTGTTCGCGCAGTGGACTGTAGATCTCGGTGTGGCTCACTTCCAGGCGGTCGGCGAGGATGGACATCTCCCGCTCCAGGGCTGGTGCGACCTCGGCAGTGAACGTCCGGCCGCGGGCGATCTCGCGCTCGATGAACTCGCAGAAACGGTAGGACTCGACGTAGAAGTGGACGTCGGTGTTGGTGTACTCGGTCCAGAAGGCGTCGAGCATTTCGCGCAGGTCGGGGCCGAGGGCTTTGACGAGTTCGGGGAGGTTGAGGGCCAGCGGGGCGAGGCGGTTGGCGCGGTAGAGCATGCAGTTGCAGGCCATGCCCGGGTGGTTGACGATCTGCTCGAGGCGGCGGGATTCGCGGTCGGTCAACTGATACCTGTCGCGCAGCACCGCGGGATCGCGCCGCGCCTCGGTGCAGAAAGCCGGCGACGAGACGAGGTCGGCGAGGGCTTGTTGGAAGTCGGGGTTGGGGGGTGGGGTGTGGGGGGTCGGGTGTGGGAGAGAGATCGCGTCGTCACGCGTGCCTTCGAATTCGCGGCCCGGTTCATCTCCGACACCCGACACCCGAGCAGCGACACCCGAATCGACCCCCGACTCCCGAACAACGACCCCCGAATCGACTCCCGCGCACGCCGCCAGCTCGTGCATTGCTTCCAGCTCGCCGAGGATGCCGGCGAGGCCGAGGCGGGGGAAGTAGGATTCGTGGAACTCGAAGGTGATGCCGCGCAGGCGGTGGCATCGCGGGACGATCTCGTACGCGTACTCCCACACTTCGGGCGGGCTCAGGCGCGAGTGCGAGTCGGTGTAGAAACCGGCGATCTCGTCGCCGCCGGCCATGTGAATCTCGACCACGGCATCGGGATTGAGCTGCGCGAGGTACTTGCGTGGGTCCATCCCGCCGTTGCGCCAGCTCACATAGAGATTGTGCAGATCGAGCAGAGTCCCGCAGCGTTCTTCATCCCATAGGCGATTGAGGAATTCGGGCTCGCTCATCTCGGCGTCGTCGATCGGCGTGAAGACGCTCGGGTTTTCCATCAGCAGCGGACAGTCGAGGACCTGGCGCAGCCGGGCCAGTTTTTCGCGAACGAGGGCGAACATCTCGTCGTCGTAGGCGATGGGCAGGCCCAGTCCGGCCTGGGCGTTGGGGACGCTGCCGTGCGGGACGAGGAACATGCTGAGGTGCTCGCTGTACCACTGGAAATCGAGCTGGCGGTTCAGCGACGCGATCTCGGAGAGCATCTCTTCATCGAGCGGCATCGCGCTCGGCAGGGAGAGGCCGATGCCGTGTCCGGTGAGCTTCCTCGTCCGCGCCAGTTCGCGCAGCGTCTCGACCGTGGCGTGCGTCTTGTGAAAGCGGCCGCCGCGGCCGCGCTGTCCGAAATCAAACCAGAGACGATCGGGGATCACCTCGACGTACTCGACAAGGCTGCCGGCCGCAGAGATGATCCCCGGGATCGCAGGATTGTTCAGAAGTCCGACCATCGGCCTGACCACCGTTGGAGTGGCACGGTGGTCATGGCCATTGTTCAGGTTGGACACGCCGGTCTACCCCAGATCGACGTTGATGGCGTTGGTGAAGTCGCCCGTGACGATGACGTCGATGACGCCGGAGAGGCAACTGCAGCCGGTGTGGCCCTTGATCACGTCGATGATCGACTTGCCGAGGCGGCCGAAGTCTTTGTCGGTGACATCGCGCGGGACGCTGACATGAAGCGATTGACGGCCGACGAGTTTTTCCAGTTGGAGATTCGCATTCCGAGAGGGAGCGGGCATGTGGTGTTCTCCTTTGTTTGAGGTTTACGTCCACAAGG
>DATLVW010000588.1:0-2400 GCA_035577085.1 Thermoanaerobaculia bacterium | reverse complement strand
GGACGGCTGCTACGTCAACTATCCCGACTCCGACCTGAAGAATTGGGAGTACCTCTACTACCTCGACAACTACCCGGCACTGCAGAAGGTGAAGGCTCGGTGGGATCCGAACAACATTTTCAATCACGAGCAGTCGGTACGGAAATAGCCGGGTGTCGTTTGAAGATGATCTCGCCGACGCCGAAGGCCGGGCTCGCGGAGCGGTGTTTCATCACTTTTCCAACCGGGCGGGCAAGACGAAGTTCCTCGTCGCGCTCAACCACATCTGGCCGCCCGATGACGGGCTGGTCGTCTACGCGTTCACGACCACGAACGTTGACCACTTCGCGGGAGAACGGGCACGGCACCTGCCGGTCGTGCGGTTGAACCCTGGAGATTACGCATTCGTCACGTCGCCGACAGTCATAGACCTGACCAGACCCGAGATCGAGCAGCTCGCGGCGATCGTGAGCGCGCCTTCCTTCAAGTTTGTGGTGCAACTTCGACCGGAACACGTCAGGGCGATCGATGAGGCTGTTCGCGCATCGACGGTGATCGTTCGGAAGTTGAAGAGGTTGATCCTGGCCAACTACGGTTAGCGTCCCGCACCCGCCAGGTGCCGCTCCGGCTGAACGGCCCTGCCCATCGCCAACTCCTCGGCGGCATCGCGATCTTCCTGCTGCGCTTCGACGAAGCGAAGCATGTCCGCGGCCTCCGGATGTCCTTCGAAGAAGAGCCGGTAGTCCATGATCACGCTGCTTCCCGGAGCGCGCTGTTCGTTGGCAAGTTTCCAGGAGGGCTCCTCGTGCGACTGTTCGCTCAGTTTCCAAGCCGGGGTTGATCCGTAATTCTTCTGCGCGTACTCGAGCGCCTCGACATCGGACTCGGAGAAGACGTCCAGATCCGGATCTTTCCTGGCGCGGAAGACTGGATACTTCCGAAACATCGATTTTTCGACGGTCAGATACTCGTCGAAGAGATCCTTCGCCAACGGCTTGAAATGTTTGTCGTGAGCGACGACATCGTTCATCACGTTGAGCGACGCGGAAGGAACCGGGCCGTACTCCATGCACGCGTACTGATCGCCGATGACCGGGCGGCCGTATTGCAGCAGATGGTATTTGTCGGCGTGAAACAAAAGCTTCGCCGCCTTCATCTTGTCAAGATCGCGAACACCGTGCTGCGCGAAAAAGACAAGAGCCTGAACCAATTTCTCAGGAGCGAAGCGAAATCGAATCTGCGCCATGGTTGTCCGATGAAAGTGTACCTCGGACTCACTCCCGAAACGACGCCACCACCCCCACCGCCCGCCGGATGTCGTCGGAATTGTTGGCCAGACCGATCGACGCACGCACGGCGCCGACGGCGGTGTTGCTGCAGGCGGCGAAGCGTTCGGGGGTGAAGCCGGCGCCGAGGGAATCGAAGCAGGCGGCGATGCGCGGCGCGTCGAGGCCGAAGGCCGCCTCCGAGGCGCCGGGGTTACAGAAGCAACCGCCGCGAAGCGAGACACCGGCACGACGGGCGCGCGCTTCGACGAGCGAGTACGCGATCGGCGTTCCCTCGCGGTCGCAAACGTTGAAGGCGACGGCTCCTCCTCGGTCGGTAGCATCGCGCGGGCCGTAGATGCGGACGAGCGGAGCGCCGTTGCCGTGGCGGAGAGCGCGGAGATCATCGAGGAGATCACCAGTCAGTTGCGCGACGTGTGCGGTCAGGCGTGGCATCCCCACCTCGGCCAGCAACTCAAAGCCGGCGTCGAGCGCGGCGATGCCGAGGAAGTTGGGGGTGCCGTCTTCGAAGGCATCGTGGTGAGGGCGGAGACGATGCTCATCGGCAGCCACCGACGCGTACAGCACCGTCCCGCCGGCGAACCAGGGGCGGCGGAGACGGTCCAGCGCATCGCGCCGCGCCACCAGGGCGCCGATGCCGGTCGGATAGCCGAAGAGTTTGTAGAACGACAGCGCCACGAAGTCGGCCGGGCATCGGCGAAGACTGAAGGCGTGGCTGGGGACGAAGGCGGCCACGTCGAGCAGAACGTCGAAGCCGAGGGCGCGCGCTTTCATCACCAGATCGAGCGGATGCTGCACGCCGGAGAAATTCGATTGCGCGGGGAAGGCCACAAGGCCGCCGCCCCGCAGCGACTCTTCGCATAGAAACAGCTCCGCATCGAGCAGGCGCAGCTCGTCGTCGAGCGGAAGATAGCGGACGCGCGCGCCGGCACGCCGCGCGTATTCGCGGATCCCATTCACGGAGTTGTGATTGTCGACCGAGAGGATGAGGTTCGATTCCGGCGAGAACGGATACGACTCCGCGACGAGCTTGATGGCCGCGCTGGTGTTGGCGACGAAGCAGACGTCGTGCGTCGATTCGTCGACGTCGACGAATTGCAGCACCATCCTCCGCGCCGACTCGATGACCTCAGTG
>DATLVW010000587.1:0-4254 GCA_035577085.1 Thermoanaerobaculia bacterium | reverse complement strand
CGGACGGACGAAGTGTGGGCGCCGCGCCTGAAAACCGCCCCTCGCCACGTCAACGTCCAGAAACATCGCTGCAGTTCGTGCCCGGCGGAGGAATCGGCCAGGCGTCATCGAATCGGCTGAGCAGCGGAGCGCGACGCGGGCCGCCTTCCCGGCGACCCGCGACCCGCGACCTGCGACCTAGCTCACGGCTGGTCGATCGTGATCCGGGTGGCGCTGATCGTGCCGTCCGCTTCGAACAGCACGTTGCCGGCGTTATCGGAAACCTTCAGGTGGCCGGTGCCGCTAAAGCTGTCTCTGTCGTCGCCTAACTTGACGTGGACGGTGATGCTCGTCTGGCCGTTCGAGGCGTAGCTCGCCGGGTCATAGATCAGGTTCAGGTAGTGGAACACATAGTTGACCTGATCGCTCTTCTTCCAGACACCGTGACCGGGAGTGAAGGGGAACGGTGGCGCGGGAGCGTTGTCGTCGGTCATCGTCAGGGTACCGTCGTTGTGGAACGTGAAGAGCTCACGGAACGGCGGGACTCCGCTGGCAGGATCGGGGGTAACCGAGGCAACCCAGCTCCCAACGAGGGTGCCGGTCGCAGGGGAATTCTCTCCCTGCCCGGCGAACGTGGCGACGGGAAGGGCGAGGGCAAGGGCGAGAACAATCGTGATGAGTGCAGAGCGTTTCATGGTGATCTCCTTTTCCTTTCTGCCCAGGACCACGCAAAAGGAGACCAAAAGGGGACATCAGGGGAGTTTGGCCGTCCAGATTTCCGACCGGCTCGACCGAAGTTCGCACCAGACGATCTTCCCGCTCGGCGAGACGTCGAAGAAAAACTCGATTGGATCGGCGCCTGGAAGCGTGGCCACGAGCTCTTCGCCGCTGCCATCGGGACGAACGCGGCGGATCTCGATCGGCTTGACGTCCGCTTCGCCGAGCGGCTCGCTGTAGCTGGCGAAGTAGACGTATCCCTGCGACCACCGGGGATCGCCCCCTTTGGACGACAGGGTGCGGCAGACACCGCCTTCGGCCGCGCAAAGCGTCAGGTGACCGCCGGGAACCGACGTCCCGGCAATCCACTTTCCGTCCGGCGACCACCGCGGCCATGCCAGGGGCATCCCGAGCCGTTGCTCGCGACGAGTGGTGAGGTCACGGACGACCGTCGAGCGGAAGGTGCCGGAATCCATGATCGGAAACACGGCGCGACGACCCCCGGGATCGACGTGCACTCCGACGTGCTCGTAAAGAGGAAAGTCCGGAAGAACCGTACGGATCGCTCCCCCACCCGCCGGCATGGCGACGAAGGCGGGGTTCGGCGCCAGACGATAGAAGTAGATCGTCCGGCCGTCGAACGAGTAGTCGGGAAGTACGTCGTTGCCGCCGGCCGCCGGCGTCGTGAGCTGGCGCTCGTCCGTACCGTCGACAGCCATGCTGAAGATCTCCTCGCGCTGGCCGCGGCTGCGAAAGAAGACGATGCGCTTCTCATCCGGCGAGAAGCTCGGGTGCGTCAGCGGCGTCCGCTCATCGCGCAGAGACCGGCGTGCACCGGTGACCGGATCGAGCCAGCTCAGCGAGAATGCCGCGCGAGCGTTGGTGTAGAAGAGGCGCCGGCCGTCGGAGGAGATGGTGCTTTCCGTGTCCTCCCCTGAGCCGCTGGTGACCTGCTGCGGCGTGCCGCCCGCGGCCGCGATGCGCCACAGCGTGAGGGAACCTTCTCGCCGCGAAGAGAAATAGATCGTCTTCCCATCCGGCGCCCAGGCCGGCTCACTGACGGTAATGTTGTCGAACGTCAACCGGCGTGGCGGACCGCCGCTCACCGGAACGACGTAGAGATCGGTGTTGACCGGCGAGCGATCATCCTGGGCATACGCGATCAGCTCGCCGTCAGGCGAGAGAGCCGCGCCGGCCTGGCCGAATGCGAAATGCAACCGGACGCCCGTGACGACCCGGGCACCGCTGCCGTCCGCGTGAGCCAGGTACAGAAGCGCAGCCTGCTGGTAGAGCAGCAACTTCCCATCGCTCGAAAGACTCGCATGAAATCCTCGGGCGACGATCCGGTGTGGCGTACCTCCCGCGGCAGGGATTTTCCAGATCCCGTCGCCCGGCACGTCGTAGAAGATTGTGCCGTCGGCCGACCAGCGCGGCGCGCGGGCGCCAACGACGCCTCCACGCGTGAGTTGGACGGCATCACCGTTGGCGAGGGGCCGGACGAAGAGCTGCGGAACGCCCGCGCCATCCGGCTGGACGTAGGTCACCCTGGTGCCGTCGGGAGACAACGCCGGCTGTCGCGGCGAGCCGCCGAACGTCGAGAAGAGCTCGAACTGGAGCGATTGCGTCGTCTGCCCGCCACTCCGCCAGAGGATGAGCGCAAGAATCGTGGCGATGATCGCAATGGCAACCGTCCCGGCCTCGACACGCCGCCGTCGCAGGAGCTTTGCCGCGCGATACGTGAAGCCGCCCGACGCGGTGATCGGCTCGCCGGCCAGATGGCGCTCGATGTCTCCGGAAAGCGCGGCAGCCGTCGGATAGCGCCGCGACGGATCCTTTTCGATCGACTTCATCGTGATCCGGTCGAGGTCTCCACGAAGCTCCGGGCGGTGCGACATGGAGCTCGGCGGCGAAGGTTCTTCCTTGAGCACCGCGTAGAGAATGGCGTCTATGCCCTCCCCTTTCGGTTGTTGCGCCCGGATCCCGGTGAGCAGCTCGTACAGAAGAAGTCCGAGTGCGTAGATGTCCGTGGCCGGCGCCGGCATCTCGCCGCGAAGCTGTTCGGGGGCTGCATAAGCAGGCGTGAGCGCAGGCGCCAGCGTCCGCGTGACCTCCGCGCCAAGATCGATGCGCCGGGCGATACCGAAGTCGAGCAGCTTCACCTGTCCGTCACTGGTCACGAGAATGTTCGACGGCTTGAGATCGCGGTGGACGACGTGCATGCGGTGCGCCGCTTCTACCGCCGCGCAGACGGACTGAAAGATCCGCAGCCGTTCCGGAATCGCCAGCGTTCGGCGGTTGCAATATTCGGTGATCGGCTCTCCCTCGACGTACTCCATCACGAGGTACGGGACATCGTCGTCGGTGAGACCGCCGTCGATCAGGCGGGCGATATTGGGATGCTCGAGCCGCGCCAGGATCTGCCGCTCCCGCAGAAAGAAAGGGAGCAGCCGGGCGTCATCCCCTTCGAGGAGCTTAACCGCTACGCGCTGCTCGAACTGGCCATCGGCGCGCTCGGCGAGATAGACGCTTCCCATGCCGCCGCGGCCAATCTCGCGGACGAGCCGGAATGCTCCGGCGCGCTGTCCGATGTGCGCCGCGGCGCGGCGATCGGCGCGGTCAAGCGCCGCATCGCGAAGAATGTCGCCCAGAATGACGCTCGCCTCATCGAGAAAGTCGGTGCTCGCCGCATCGGCGTCCAGCAGTTCCTCGAGCTCGCGGCGTAGGGCACGGTCGTCGCCGCAGACGCGGTCGAGCCATCCCTCACGCCCGGCAAGCGGCAGATCGAGCCCCTCATCGAGCAGGGCGTTGATCCGCTGCCACCGCTGCGAATCTGGCGGGATCGTCGTCATCAGGCGGCGCTGCCATGCAACTCGTGATAGAGAAACGCGCGTGCCTTGCGCCAGTCTCGCTTCACGGTCCGCTCCGATAGGCCGAGAGTCTCGGCGGTCTCGGCGACGGAAAGGCCGCCGTAGAAACGCATCTCGACGAGTTTGGCCAGACGAATGTCGACGTCTTCGAGGCGACTGAGCGCCGTGTCGATCGCCAGGATCTCCTCTTCGCGCGTCTCCAACCCGACGTTCTGATCGTCGAGCACTTCAGGCCGCACACCGCCACCGCGTTTACCGGCCGCACGGCGCCGCGCATGGTCGACGAGGATCTGCCGCATGGCTCTTGCAGCCGTGGCATAGAAATGCTCACGATCGCGCGCGCTGATGGCCTGTCCCTGGGCCATGCGAAGGTAGACCTCATGGACGAGAGCCGTCGTGCGCAGCGTCTCGCCGCTGGCGAGCTGGCCTCGCGCGATCGAGCGCAGCTCCCGGTAGACGAGGTCGAAGACGCGATCGAGCGCATCGCGGTCGCCTGCACTCGCTGCCGAAAGGAGCTGCGTAATTTCGCCGCCGGGTATCACGGTCCTGCTTGATTTACGCCGATTCTAGCGCGGCGGATGTGCGATGTGGCAGAGGACGTCCGCGCGTGAACCGCTGGTCGACATCGCGGGTGCGCCTCTGCCGAGAAAGGCACCTGTGTGCGCGACGATGTCAATTGCGACGACGGAGG
>DATLVW010000586.1:0-3804 GCA_035577085.1 Thermoanaerobaculia bacterium | reverse complement strand
GTGATCAGTCACTGGGTGCTCGATTTCCTCACGCATCGTCCCGACCTGCCGCTCTGGCCCGGTGGACCGAAAGTCGGACTCGGGCTTTGGAACATGCCGCGCGTGGAGATCGTGACGGAGGCGTTGTTGTTTGCGATCGGGATCGCGGTGTATCGAAACGTCACGAAGCCGCGCGACGCGATCGGCGGCGCCGTCTTCTGGCTCTTCGTGATCCTGCTCGCCGGCATCTTCGTCGCCAACACGGCCGGAACACCGCCGCCTGATGTGCGTACGCTGGCGTGGATGGCGCTGTCGATGTGGATCCTGCCGCTGTGGGCCGGCTGGTTCGACCGGCATCGCTACGTCGTCGTCACGTGAAGACCCTCTTCCTGGTCAACGCGCGCTCCGGCGCAAACCGGCGGCGCGACCTGACCGCTCTGATTCGCGAAACGTGGGAGCACGAGCACGAGATCTTCCCGTGCGGATCGAAAGAGGAGCTCGTTGAGGTGGTCCACTCCGCGGCAACGCGCGGCGTGCGCATCATCTACGCGGTCGGTGGCGACGGGACGGTCCATGAAGTCGCGAAGCGGCTCGTCCATACCGACCTCGTTCTCGGCATCCTTCCCGCCGGTTCCGGCAACGGTCTGGCCCGACACCTCTGCGTACCGATCGAGCCGCGGGCATCGCTGCGCGCATGCGGTGTCCTTCGCATCGAGACCATCGATACGGCGACGGTGAATGGCACGCCATTCGTCAACGCGATGGGTGTCGGCTTCGACGCCTGGGTTGCGGATGCCTTCGCCACTGCGGGAACGCGCGGCATGCAGACCTACGTGCGCGCCGGCCTTCGTGGACTCGCAACCTACGAAGCCGAGGAGTACGAGGTGACGATCGATGGAGAGATGCTGCGGCGAAGCGCCATCGTCATCGCCGTCGCCAACGCCAGCCAGTACGGCAACCACGCACGCATTGCGCCGCTGGCGTCAGTACAGGACGGGCTGCTGGACGTGACGCTGATCGAGAGCGTGTCGCTTCTCCGAATGCCGATGCTTCTCGCGCGGCTCTTCGCCGGAAGCCTGCATCGCGCACGCGGCGTAACGATGTTCCGAGGCCGCACGATCACGATCAAACGTTCGTCAGCCGGACCAGCGCACCTCGATGGCGAGCCGGTAACGATGCCGGAGTCGCTGACGATCGCGATCGTGCCGCGCTCGCTGAAGGTGATCGTGCCGAGGGCGGCACGGGCGATTTGAGCCGCTTTTCTTACACTCTTCGCGACCTTTTCATCGAACGCCCACTCTTGCGCGCCGGAAACTCCATGTCACGCGATTGCACGACACCCCTCCGCCTTCGGCACCTTCTCCCCTCGAAAAGCACGAGGGGAGAAGGCGCTCGATTCATGAGCATTGCATAACCGCCACCGCCTGACCGCGCGACCGCCTGACCGCGCGACCGCCACCACCTGCCACCACCCTTCGCCACAGCCTCTCCCACGAGCGCCTTCTCCCCCTCGCTTTTCAGAGGGGGAGAAGGTGGCCGAAGGCCGGATGAGGGGGCATTTGCCTTCGCTACAAACGTTGCCAAAGGGAGAAGGCGCTCTACGCAAGAGAGTCGCTGAAAAAGTTGAGAAATGAGGGCTTGGTCAGTGCCGCGCGGATCGTGTTCGCGCACTTACGTTCGCGATCGGCGGGATCGCGTCGGTCAGGTCGCCGGTGATGACGAGGGCGTAGCTCTGGCGTGGTCCGCTGCCGAGGTGTGAGGCGTTGACGGAGATCGTGTAGAGGCCTGCGGGCGGAGTTGCCATCGATACGACTTCGACGTTGTTCAAGCGATCGGGCTGGCCGGGATGGAGCGAGTCGTTGCCGAGGAGCGTGGTGCCGGTGCTATCGGTAACGCGGAGGTCGAGATCGTTCACCAGCTCAGGCGTTGAATCCGACACGCTGCGCGGGATTCCAGCAGGATCGGTCCAGACCAGCGCGACTTTCAACGGAGTGCCTGCGGCGACATGGAGCTGCAGCGTGGCGGTATCGCCCTGCGTCAGCCCCTCGGCGAGCGGAACGTCGGCGACGCGCACGCGCGCTTGATCGCCGGGAAAGTAGATCGCGTCGTCGAGTACCGGAAAGCCGAACCCTTGTTCGAATGTCGGCGCAGGCTTCGCCGGCGTGAGACCGACGTTGTACGTCCAGTCGTTCGGCACCGAGCGAGCGGCGGCAATCAGCATCGCTTTCAGCAGCGCGGCGCTCGGAACGAATGCATTTGCCGGCGTGGTGACGCCGGTTGGATAGAAACCATCGGTGAAATACTGCCGCACGAGCGCTGCTGCTCCTGCGACGGACGGTGCCGACCACGATGTGCCCGACTGAGGACTCGTATTGCAGTTGCCGGTCGTCACATTGCCATCGCTCCCCGCGGAAACAACATACGACGGCGCGACGAGATCAGGCTTGATTCGTCCATCGCGCGTCGGACCGATGTAGGAGAAGGGCGTGACGACATCGTCCCAGGGATGAATGCCGGTGTATCGCGTTCCGCCGACCTGAATCCCGTTCTTCGCGCAGCCCGGTGCCGGAACCGAGCTGGCGGGCGGCGGCGAATTGTTTGCCTGGTTGCCGGTATCGAAGACAAGGAGCATATCGGGATGCGACCAGACGAACGCATCGACGTCGCGCGCGGCGGCGGAGTAGTTCGCCGTAGGAGCGGGAAGAGACGGCGGCGTGCTCTGGCGGTCGCCCCACGAGTTGGAGTGAATACGCGCGCCTTGTTTGTAGGCCTGATCGAGAATCGGTGTGAGGTTGACCGGGCATCCGAAGCCGGGCCGCTGACTGCAGTTGTCCCCGCCGATGTAGCCGCCGTCCTGCACGATCAGTTTCGCACCCGGCGCGATGCCATCCGCTTCATCATCCGCCTGGAGATACGCGTGGCTGTCGCCGGCAGCGACCCCCGCGGCGAGCGTGCCGTGAAGCGCATTGTCGAAGGCAGTGGGATCGTTCGGATCATCGCAGCCGAAGGCGCCGGGGAACTGATCGCACGAATAGAGAAAATCGTAGGCGATGACTTTGCGCCGGCTCGTGTCGACGTTCGACGAACTCAAACCGCCCGACGGCGATCCCGTGTTCATGGGTGGACGCGCGCCGTTCGCTTCCGCAAAGTAGCAACTGTCCCAATCGAGACCGGTGTCGAGGATGGCGATGATCTGCCGCTGGCCGAGGATGCCATGCGCGAACAAGGGAGTAGAGCCGCTGAACCAACCCGACTGCATCGATCGAAAGGAGGTTGAGTCGGCGAACGAGAGCGCAGGCAGCAGGCATGCGATGATTACCATCGCAAATAACTTCCGCATGGACGCGTGCAACGAAGCGAGGATGGGCCGGCATTCCGAGTGAGCTGCTACTTCTGGCACACTTCATTCGTACTCTACAGTTATGACAAGACTTCTTCCTGACCCTGAGCTCGATCAACTCGTCCGCCAACTCAATGAAGGTGAGCCGGCGGCAGCCGATGAACCTCGCGGGACGTGGCCTGCGGCGCCGGATGCGTCGAAGGGAACGTGGCCGGCGGCGCAAGTGCCGAGCGGCAACCCTCTCGAAGCACTTCTACTCGACGCGGCGCGCAGAGGCGCCAGCGATCTGCACATCATCGCCGGCTCGGTGCCGGTCTTTCGTGTCGGTGGACGGCTCGTGCGCAGCGAAGGCTCCGTCCTCTCCGACGACGACGTCGCCCCGCTTCTCGACCCGCTGCTGACTCCGCGGGTACGCGAACGCATCGCCGAAGACGGCGCGATCGATTTCTCGCTACGTCTGGACGCGCCGGCGGTAAGCGAGGAAC
>DATLVW010000585.1:0-2316 GCA_035577085.1 Thermoanaerobaculia bacterium | reverse complement strand
TGACGATCTGCGTATTCTTGCGGGCCGCGGTCCACCAGGAGCTCCACTTCTCTTCGGGGACGATGCCGATCACGGCATCGCGTACTTCGGCCATCTGCATCGGCCGGCCGAAGCTCTGGAGGATTCGGGCGAAGAACTGCGACGGTGACTTCTTCGCCTCGGCCTGCAATTTCTCGGCGTCGGTGAACTTCTCGCGCAGAACGTGGCCCGGCGGCAGAGGAACGAGATATTTCGCCGCTGCTCCGATGGGCATCGATACACGCTCGCCCTTGTCGAAATCGAGTCTGGCGATGCCGAGCTCGGGATTCAGCTCCGTGACGATGCCAGCGCCGCGGCCGGCCATGAAGTACATCTCGCCTTCGTCGTACCGCAGCCAGGTCTCGATCTTCTCCGCCTTCTCGACCGGGTTGCTGGTCGGATCGGAGAAACCAGCGAAGTCGTAGACCCGCTGAAAGTTCTTGTGCGAGCCGTGCGCGCCCCGAAGCGCCTGTTCGATCGCCGGACGCAGCGTGGCCGGATGCCGCGAAAGCCGGCCCAGCTCCTTCAGCACCTGAAGGCGCAGCGGCCAGGCCTTCTTCTCGAGAAACGTATCGGAGAGAAGCCCGAGGAGTGTGTCGGATTGCGTGCGCTGCTCCGCCTTGCGAAGCGATCTGGCGATGACGAGGAATGAGTCGACGTCGCTCGGATCTTTTTCGAGCTGCGACATCCAAAGAGACTCGAGATCGTCGAATTTTTTCTGATCGATGAAACGCTGGGCATCTTCGCGGAACGGCAAAGTCGAAATCCCTCCGGGCGGAATAGAGCGGGCCATTGTAGTGCAGCACACGCTAGAATCCCGCGCTTGAGCAACACTCCCGAGTCGGGCGCAGGCACCGGCATCCGCGCGCTACGCCTTGGACTGGCCACCTTCGCCATCCTCGCTCTCGAGCTGGCCATCATCCGCTGGATGTCTCACCAGGTACGGATCTTCGCCTACCTGAACAACGTACTGCTCATGGCCAGCTTCCTCGGCATGGGCCTCGGCATCGCCATCGGCCGCCGCCGGCCGCGCCTGATCGACCTGGCGCTGCCGTCGCTGGTGGTGCTTGCGGCGATCCTGACCTTCTCGTCTCAATTGCATCTCTTGCGAATCGCCTTTCCCGATCCGACGCTCTCGATCTGGGGTGCGGAGACACTGCGCGGCAACGAGACGTTCATCACCAACCTGGCAAAGATCGTGGCGCTCTTCGCTCTGGTGGTCTGGATTTTCGTCTGTGCCGGGAGCGCAGTCGGACCGTTGTTCGCCAGCTTGCGTCCACTGCAAGCTTATACCGCCGACCTGGTTGGCTCACTTCTCGGCGTCGTCGCCATGACCGCTGCTGCGGTGCTCGGAACGACGCCGCCACTCTGGCTGGCGCTGGCCGTGATTCCACTGGTCGTCCTGTCTCCGCGCGTTCTTTCGATCGTCAGCGCGCTCGCCGTGGTGGTCCTCGCACAACTCTCGGTGCAGCATGCGTTGTTCTCGCCGTACAACCGGCTCGATATCGGCTATTCGACGGTCATCCCCGGCCACCCGCTTGCGCTTGCGGCCAACCGCGACGCCCATCAACTGATGCTCGACCTGAGCGAGTCGAATATTTCCAACCCTCGATTCACACCAGAGCAGCAGCGCTTCCTGGCTACCTACCGGTATATGTACGACCTGCCGTTCCGCGTGCCGGCGGGGAGAGGGCGGGCTCTCGTGGTGGGGGCAGGAACGGGGAACGACGTCGCGGCCGCTCTGCGCAACGGTTTCGGTCAGGTCGTCTCCGTCGACATCGACCCGACGATCATCGCGGTCGGCAGACGCTTACATCCCGAACACCCCTACAACGATGCTCGTGCGGTGCCGGTGGTCAACGATGCCCGCGCCTACTTCGAGCAACATCCGGACGACCGCTTCGACATCGTATGTTTCGGTCTGCTCGACTCGCACGCCATGTTTTCGTCGATGTCGTCTTTGCGGCTCGACAACTACGTTTACACCGTTGCGTCCTTGCGCTCGGCTTGGAGGCACGTAGCTCCCGGCGGAGCGTTGAGCGTCTCGTTCTCCGTTTATGCGGGAGAGTGGATCGCAGACCGGATCTTCGCGGTGATTACGGAGGCCACGGGCCAGCGTCCCCGCGTTTTTGCGTTCCCAATCGCCACGGCGAAGACGTTCATCATTACAAAGGGGCCTTCCCGGATGCCGGACCGCCCTCTGATTCTCGAGGTTTCGCAGGTCACGGACCTCGGCGCCACGCGTGTGACCACCGACGACTGGCCCTTCCTCTACCTGAGGCCGGACAGCTTTCCCAC
>DATLVW010000584.1:0-6100 GCA_035577085.1 Thermoanaerobaculia bacterium | reverse complement strand
GAGGCGGCATTCGCCAGGCGGCGGCGCGCGTCTCTGGTCTCCGGGATCACGAGATGGGGAATCCTCTCTCTCATGGCTCGGAGCTCTTCGACGAGCGCCAGCGCGGAATCGCCATACGACGGCTGCGGGGGTGTGACGGGTACTTCATGGGATGAGGACATCGGAGCCTCCACGTTTCGCAACTGCTGTGATCAGAGCGAGCAGGTTGCTGCGAGCGGAGGCGCGCGCCCTCTGAAGATCCGTCTTGTTGCTTCGACGACGGCTACACGAACGGGCCGTCGGCGACCAGGAATGCATGGCACGCGACGTTCGGCAGAGAGGAGATCGAGCGGAACGAGTGGTGTAGGGGTCCTCCGGAAGAGCGCGAGGGCTCTGCCCATTGCCGCCGCTTGCGCATCCGCAGGGATTGGAACGGCGCCGCTCACCGCGGAGTCGAACAACCCGGTGGGGATGTCGTCGAACCGGCCTGCCAGCGAGCGATTGATGGCGCGCCAAGTGCGGCGGAACGGCCGCATCCACGCCCGGCCTCGTTCGCGCTCCGCAGCGCACGAACGCGGCTTCGCGCGACGCAAACTGCGCGCGTTTTTCCCAATGCAGCGTTTCGCATCTGCGCTTGCCATGAATTGCCGCCTTTCCTACTTAGACGAATCAGCAAGGGCCGAAGTTACAGACTGTGAGAGGTAGGACGATTGACAATGAATATGGGATGCCTCGGCGTTGGCATTTTCGATGTAAACGTGGGCGGTGTTGATTCAAAATCGTCCTCTCTGGATGTCATCGATGACATTTCTTAAGCGAAATCGGCATCTTGGAAGTCATCGATGACATATTTTTAGTCATCGATGACTCGTTTTAGGCAAAATTTGCATCCTGGAGGTCATCGATGATACTTTCTTAGTCATCGATGACTTGTTTTAAGCGAAAAGCTCATCCCGAATGTCATCGATGACATTTCTTAAGTCATCGATGTCATTTTTCATTCGAAATCGTCATCCTGGATGCCGGCATCGTCATTCCTTGATGATTCGATGTCGCCATCGTCGATCGTCGCTCGAGTTTGATGGAGCCGGCGCGCCAAGCGATTCCCTTCGCTCCTTACCGTCGGGGCGACAGCGCGGATCGAGCTTTCGGCTGTACATCGCTACCCGTGCGACCCGGGGATCGTGCAACCATCGCGGCCGCTCACGATCAACGGGCAGCCCGCGGTGTGCGTTCAATATGTGACGGCCGCTGCCGGCGATGCGAGCGTCGTCGTCTACGCGATCGAAGCGGTTGACCGGCCGAAATACAGCGACTTCCCGCATCAGATGTTCGTCGCCCTCGGGAAGCGGCGCGCAGACAATGCCTGGAAACTGTCCGATCGGCACGATGTCACGGCCACTCTTCTGAGCGCCGAAGACTTCGGAAACTTCATCGTGATGGACGCCCGGGTGGACCGATTCACGCTCGCCGGTGCCAGGTTTGTCGACGTCGGTGTGTCGGCCACGATCAGCGGCAGTGGCGGAATCTCGGCAACGAAAGACCTGCTCTTTCGAGTCGAAGGAGGAAAACTGCTCCCCGCCGCGACGCTCGAGACGGAGGGATACGCCCGTGGCGGGGTGAGCTTCCTCCACCAGATCACTTCCGAGCTACTCGTTGGCAAAGACGAGGTCGTCAGGTCAAGCGCGACCGTCTCGCCCGAGGCAGGAATCAGCCGCTGACCGTGCACTGCAAGGTCTCGCGCACGGTCTACAAGGTCATCGATGGGCGCCTGGAGCGACCGGGCGAGATCGACGCCAGCGAACTTGAAGGACGGCGTCCCAGGCTTCGGCCGCTCCCGCGCTTCGATACCAGGGAGATCGTTCCTTGCTGCGCGGGATGTTCAATTGCGAACTGATCCCGGCTTGATTTCAGCGAATGGAACTGGGGCTACCGGACTCGAACCCGTCATCGATAATCGCCGGGCAAACGGCCTGCATACTTTGCCCAACCGCGATCACGCCGAACTCCCGCCGTCCCTTGACGAAAAAATACACCGCCACGGGAAGCATCGTGAGCGGCAGCACCAGGCCCAGCTCGTCGACGTACTTTGGGGTGTTTGGGTACTGGATCGTGATGGGATTGAAGATTGTCTGCACGAACAGATTGTGACTGGCGTGAAATACCGCAGCGCTCCACAAACTGCCCGACTTGAGCCTCAGGTAAGCAATGATCACCGAGGCTGACATGATCACTGTGAAGAACATCACGAGTTGCCCCGCAAACGGCAGCGCGTTCGAAGAGTTGTTGTGGTAGGTACCTAACAAGATCAGAGGCAGGTGGTACGCCCCCCAAATGACTCCGCTGATCAATACCACCTTGGAGAATGTCATCGACTTCGCCAATTCCGGTACCAGGAAACCGCGCCAGCCGATCTCCTCGCCGAGCGCGCTGGATAGACTTCCCGGCATGCCCAGGAAGGCCGTCAACGGCAGGACGTAGCCCAGGACCGCGCTGTCACTCCATCCTGTCAGGCCATACTTGCCGCGCAGCTGGACGGCGAAGTCCGGGTTGTAGAAGCCGCCCCACCCCTTCGCCCAGATCAACGCGTAGCCAATGGCGCAATAGGCAAGAGGGATCAGGAACGCCATCCACTGATAGCGCCAGGGCCCCCAGCCCCAGCCCAGCGTTCGCAGGTCGCGCCTGGTGATCCAGAAGGCCAGCAACGTGGCGATGGTCACGCTCCACATCACGTTGTATGAGCCGCCTTTGTAGTGCACGGCCATGAAATCGAAGAAGCCGGAGACAATCACCAGGGCCGTGAAGAAGACGGCAATCGTGCGTTTCGAGTCGGCGCTCATTTGGTTACCGGCCATCAGGCTCTCCTGATCGTCACCGTTCACTCCTGATGCGGCGGCGATGGCAGTCTTACGGATACCAGGAACCGGTGTTTCGCAATCGCCCGTTCCAAAGCCGGCATACTGTCGCTAACAAACAGGAAACTTGATCTTCGCCAACATCTTCTTCAAACACTCCCCCGCCGGCGTCTCGGTGACGACACGCTCAGACGTGAGGTGTCATCCTGAGCCAGCCGGAGGCGCCCGCGCTACTCATAACCCTCGCGCTGACTTTCCCTCGGCGCCGCAGGACGGCGAAGGATCTCAAAATGCGAAGATCTCGTTCGAGTGCCTTTGATCACGTTCGCTCGCGCTGGGCGAACACGATCCCCGAAGTTTGAGATCCTTCGCCGTCCTCCGCCGCCGAGCACGCGCTGCGCAAACAACGCAATTCGAGCGGGCGGCTCCGGCAGTCTCAGGATGACACCGAGCTCGATTGGATCGGTTGTTCGTCGCCTTCGGGAAACGGGGGTGCGGATCACGTCAGGAACGGTCCTAAGCCCACTTGCTGGCATGCCGGATCTGACATACGCTGTCGTTCGTGACGGTGGACAAACCGCTCGTCTGGCTGCTGGCGAGGTGAAGACCCCGCCATTCTCTCGTGTGGGACGGGTGGAGGCAGGTTTCCTTCTGCGACGTCTGCAGCAAGGAGAGCAACTGTCGCTGCCGAGCTCGCGTCCGATGCCGATGATCGGTGCGCGATGCCACGAGCTGCGAATTGTTGACCGTGAGGCTACATGGCGGATTCTGTATCACGTGGCCGATGACGCAGTCGTGATTCTCGAAGTGTTTTCGAAGAAGACGCGAGCCACGCCGCAACGCGTGTTGGACGCGGCAAGATCGCGATTGGAAAAGTACTTGCGAGACGTGGAGGGCTGACCATGAAAACGGAAAAGGTGAAGAGGCTGGAGAAAGCGGGCTGGAAAGTTGGTGATGCAAAAGACTTCCTGGGGCTCGATGCTTCGGAAGCAGAGTTTGTGGAGATCAAACTCGGACTGGCCCGGCGGCTCCGCGAACTACGCGCACAACACAGCTGGACCCAGGCCGATCTCGCCGCCCGCCTCGGCTCCAGCCAATCCCGAGTGGCAAAGATGGAAGCGGCCGATTCCACGGTCAGCGTGGACTTGCTCGTCCGCTCGCTGCTGACCGCCGTAGCGGATCGAAAAGACGTTGGGCGTGCGGTTGGATCACGGCGGAGTTAACGGAGCAGCCGGTATACAGCCGGTTCCGAAATGGAGAATCTGCCATCAAGGTCGCGTTGACAGCCCGACGTGGTGCCAGTTTCGCGTCCGACTAAGTGCGTCCACGCTTGCGATGTGTTGCTACTCGGCGAACGGAGGTGGGGTCAGGTCTGAAGTATGAAGTGACGGTGGTAATTGGTCGCAAGAGGCCAGGCTCCGTCATCCGTCACTTCATACTTCAGACCTGACCCCATTCACCGCCACAGTCACGCGGTCAGAGGTGAGGCTGGACGCGGAGGAGGCGTCGTCGTCTGAAATTGTCAGTCAACTGATCGTACTTTTATGCCTATCACTTGAAGTCCAGATCCGTTTGCCAATTGACTGACACGTGAGGGAACCAGATGATGCAAAGCCGTGAAATAGACAATGTAAATGCCATCGTTGCCGCCCTGGTAGTGCGGCTCGCCGATGACTTCCCACCAGTCGTCGAGCTCCGCGAGAAGAGCGCGTACCTGTTGAAGGGCGCCTCTGACACTCAAGTTATAGACATCCCTTGTAACGTGCGACGTGATGCTCAAGGGCTGGCGCTCTGATGCTAGACGCTCCTCAAGCGATGCAAACCGCTCAGACACGAGCTTCTCTAACGCGCCAAAACGCTCCAAGAATATCTTTTCGGTAGTGCCCGGGCCCATGGTCGACGTAATTGATCTATCCGTAGCGCGATAGATCGGATTATCAGGCGTCGGCTCGGCGAGAGCAGCGCGACAGGCCACGAGCAATCGTCGTGCGAGCTCCCGAGCCCCGCCGAGATCGTTAATGTAGAAGATTGTGCGTTCGTCCGCTAGATCAAATGGAAGGACAGTTCCTGCTTCCGCAATCGTGACCACTGGTCGTCTTGTTGAATGGCGGACGGCCAGCTCGTACATTACATTTGGATTCAAGCCAGTAAGATTTGCTACGACTAAGTCCGACTCAAGAAGGCATTGGATGACTTGGCGTGTAATCGAACCGGGCGAGTTGATATCATGAGAGGCAAAGGTGTCCATTTGGAATTCATCGAGGGTTGGCTTAATGACCGACGAGATTAGTCCATCGGTAGATCGGCGAGTAGCTGTGCCCTCGGCTCCGATCGGAGTAATGACGAAGCATTGACGATGATTCTTTGGCGACTCCACGAGGCAAGTGTACGCGGGTAGTGGGTCAGGATGGGGATTAGGGAGAGGACACGGTATAAGTTTGCGGCGTTAGGTTGCCGTGCATCACCAGCCGGGTAGCGCTACATCGTGTATACCGAACTGACTCGTGCCTTACGCCCTCACCCCACTCTTCGCGAGCATCTTCTTCAAATACTCCCCCGTTGGCGTGCCCTTCGTTTTCGCGATCTGCTCCGGCGTGCCCGTCGCGATGATGTAGCCGCCGCCGTCGCCGCCTTCGGGGCCGAGGTCGATGACGTGATCCGCTGTTTTGATGACGTCGAGGTTGTGCTCGATGACGACCACTGTGTTGCCGCGGTCGACCAGGCCGTGCATCAGGTGGAGGAGTTTGGAGACGTCGTCGAAGTGCAGGCCGGTCGTGGGCTCGTCGAGGATGTAGAGCGTTCGGCCGGTGGCACGTTTGGCCAGCTCTTTGGCCAGCTTGACGCGTTGTGCTTCGCCGCCGGAGAGTGTCGTGGACGACTGGCCGAGCTTGATGTAGCTGAGGCCTACCTCGTCGACGGTGCGGAGGATGTTGGCGATTTTCGGGATGTTCTTGAACGTCTCCAGGCCCTGCTCGACCGTCATGTCGAGGATCTCGGCGATCGAGCTCCCTTTGTACGTGACCTGCAGCGTTTCGCGGTTGTAGCGCTTGCCGCCGCAGACGTCGCATGTGACGTAGATGTCGGGGAGGAAGTGCATTTCGATCTTGATCTGCCCGTCCCCTCGGCACGCCTCACACCGGCCGCCTTTCACGTTGAAGGAGAAGCGCCCCGGCCCGTAGCCGCGCATGCGCGCGTCGGGCACCTGCGACATCAGGTCGCGGATGCAGTTGAAGACGTTCGTGTACGTCGCCGGGTTCGAGCGCGGC
>DATLVW010000583.1:0-3297 GCA_035577085.1 Thermoanaerobaculia bacterium | reverse complement strand
CCTGACGGCAACGCCGCGTACGGCAACTCGTTCGTCACCAACGCCCGATTCGCCGATGCGAAGTTTTTCTACGAGACCGATCGCAAGCGGACGCTCGAATCGCGCCGCGATCAGCTCTCCCATCTGCAGTTCCAGGAGAAGCTCGGGAACTACCTGCAGAAGACCGATCGCATCGAGCAGATCGCCACCGCCATCACCGACGATCCCGAAACACTCGCTGCCGCACGCCTTTGCAAGGCTGATCTCGTCACCGAAATGGTGAAGGAGTTCACCGAACTGCAGGGGAACATCGGCGGCATCTACGCTCGGGAAGAAGGCATGCCGGAGAACACCTGGCAGGCCGTCTACGATCATTACCTTCCCATCAACATCGATGACGCGCTACCTCGCACGCGCAGCGGCGCAGTGGTCTCACTCGCCGACAAGATCGACACACTGGCCGGATTCTTCCTCGTTGGGGCGAGACCGACGGGCTCAAAAGATCCGTTCGCTCTTCGCCGCGCCGCACAGGGCGTCGTGCAGATTCTGCTCAACCGCGACAAGCGAAGCGTGAACATCGGTCTCGACAAGCTGATCGACGTTGCGCTTCAATCGCACGAGCAACCCAGCAACCCGGCAACGCAGCAACTCAAAGCCGACCTCCTCACCTTTTTCGCGGAGCGTATTCGCACGCTACTCGAAGCGTCCGCCTATGGATTCGCATACGACGAGATCGCCGCAGCGATGGAAGCGGGATGGGAGTCGTCACTCACTGATCTCGTCGATCGCATCGCCGCGGTCAAAGCGATGCGCAACGAACCGAACTTCCTCTCCATCCTCGATTCCGCAAAGCGCATTGCCAACATCACGGCCGGCCAGCAGATTGCGGCAAACATCGATCCGTCGAAGCTGGAGAATGATGTTGAGCGCCGTCTGGCCAGCCTTGCCGCGATTGTCGGCACACAAATCGAGGAGATGATTGCCGAGCGCGATTACAAGCGTGCTCTCGAGACATTCGCGGCCATGGCGCCGGAGCTGGAGACATTCTTCGCCGAAGTCATGGTCATGGTGGAGGACGAAGCACTGCGGCGAAACCGGATGGCGCTCTTGCACAAGATCGGCAGTGCCGTAGCCGGCATCGCCGACGTCACCAAAATCGTCGTCGACCGGCGCGAGTATCGGACGTGAAGTCGCGCCTGCTCCTCGCGCTTCTTCTCTTCGCGAGCTGTTCGCGCCCTGCCCCTGAACGCGCTGCGAAGGCGAAAGAGCCGGGCGAGCTGCCCACCGACATCATCAATGAGCAGTCGAGTCTTCTCGATCTCTCCCGAGGAGCGACGATCGTTTCAAGGACCGGGGAGACGATGTTGCCCGTGTCGGCCGTCAGCACGATTGACGGCGACGTCGGCACGTTCTGGCAGACTCCTCCTCACGATTTCCCGCAGTCGATCGTCATCGCTCTCGGCGCACCGAGCCGTATCGATCGAATCGGGATCCGTTCGCTGGAAGTAGGCTTCGAACCAAAGAGCGTGCCGTTCGAAAGCTCGCTCGACGGCACGACCTGGCAGCCCCTCGCTACGATCACACCGAAGCGGAGCGAGCTTGCGCAGTGGCTGGACGTAACGCCAACGACAGCTTTGTATCTGCGCGTCAACATTCCGGCGCCCACGACTGAGGGGCACGACGTCCGACTCCACTCGATCTACGCTCGCGGAGCGGAGATCGCGCCTCGCGTCGATCCGCCTATCGACGGCTGCTGGTCGATCAACGGCAGTGCCTCCCTGTTCGTTCAACGAGGTATTCACGCGACAGGTGTGCTGATGCGAGGAGCACAGCCGATCTTCCTCGAAGGAGGCTCGACGGGACGCGTCTGGCGATTCAATTGGATTCACGGCAACGACTTTGGTTGCGCCGCACTTGCAGTCTCGCCGGACGGCAAACACTTCAGCGGTATCGAATGGCATGAAGAGGCCATCCCCCTGTTTCGCGGAATGCCGTGGTTCGGCGAACGGACAACCTGCACTCCCTTCGTTATGCGGAACGACGTCGAACTGGCGCTGCTTCACCGCTCCAACCGGGTCGCGCTGTTCGGGCTGCAGTTCGATGCATCGGGCAACCTCCTTCGCGATCCCAGCCGTGAGGAATTGCAGTCGCTGCTGAAGATCATTCGCGCGGCGCCGCCGATCGACATCATTGCGCATGAGTTCCGTCAACCCGATGCGCGTCGCAACAAAGAGGTTGCGCAACACGAAATCGATTCCGTCAAGGCCGCCCTGGTGAGCCTCGGCGCTGACATGTCACGCATTTCCTTCCGCGCGGCGGGAAGCGACGATCCGCGCCAAAAGCCCGAGAGCGATATCGCCCGCGTGGTCTACAGCAGCGTCGAGGTAGAAGTTCGGAGATAATCGCGCCGCAATGGAGCAGCCAACTTACGTCTACTATTTCGGTGACGGCCACGCCGCGGGCAACGCTCAAATGAAGGACGTACTCGGCGGCAAAGGCGCTGGCCTCGCCGAGATGACCAACATTGGCGTTCCGGTGCCTCCTGGCTTCACCATCTCGACGGCCGTCTGCACCTATTTTTACGCGCACGGCAAGACCTATCCATCCGAGCTCAAGGACGCTGTCGCCGAGAACCTCGGCAAGGTCGAACAGTCGGTCGGCCGCAAGTTCGGTGACCGCGAAAAGCCGCTTCTCGTCTCCGTCCGCTCCGGGGCTCGCGCCTCGATGCCGGGCATGATGGACACGATCCTTAATCTCGGCCTCAACGACGACACGGTGCAGGGACTGGCAACCTCGTCGAAAGACGAACGCTTCGCACTCGACTCCTACCGCCGCTTCATCCAGATGTACTCCGGCGTCGTTCTCGAGATCGACAAGGATCACTTCGAGCACGAGCTCTTCTCGCTGCGCGACAAGTCGGGAGTCAAGACCGACGCCGAGATTCCTGCTGATGGCCTTCGTGGTCTCGTCGACACGTACAAAGGCATCGTGCGCGAGAAGAGCGGACGGGAGTTTCCGCAGGACGTACACGAGCAGCTCTGGGGCGCCATCGGCGCGGTTTTCAACTCATGGAACAACCAGCGCGCCATCACTTATCGCAAGCTCAACCAGATCCCTGATGCCTGGGGCACAGCGGTGAACGTGCAGTCGATGGTCTTCGGCAACATGGGAGACGACTGTGCCACCGGCGTTGCCTTCACCCGCAATCCGGCCAACGGTGAGCATCGCTTCTTCGGCGAATACCTTCCGAACGCGCAGGGCGAAGATGTTGTAGCCGGGATCCGCACGCCGCTGCCGATCTCAAAGGCTCAGGCGATT
>DATLVW010000582.1:0-5316 GCA_035577085.1 Thermoanaerobaculia bacterium | reverse complement strand
CGCATCACCGATGCGAAACAGGCCCGGGTTCACGAAGCCGATTACGTCGCCCGGCCATGCGGTCTCGATCCCCTCCCGCTCCCGTGCGAAGAGGCGATGCGGCCGCGTCATCCGTACTTCGCGTCCGAGTCGGGAGTGGTGCACCAGCATGTCCTTCTCGAAGACGCCGGAACAGACGCGCATGAACGCCAGGCGGTCGCGGTGGCGCTTGTCCATATTCGCCTGGATCTTGAAGACGAAGCCGGTGAACATCTCGTCCGTTGCCTCGACGATGGTCTCTTCGCCACCCACGTGTGCCGGATGCGGAGCGGGTGGCGGCGCGAATTCGAGCAGCGCATCGAGAAACGGCTGTACGCCGAAGTTGTTGATGGCGCTTCCGAAGTAGACGGGGATCACGCGTCCGTGCCCGAACTCCTGCGGAGTGAACGCGATCCCTGCGCCCGAGAGAAGCTCGGCCGCTTCGCGCAGCTCGTGCCACGCCGTCGGGCCGATCTCGTCTTCCAACATCGGATCATCAAGACCGCCCACTTTCACCGCGGCCACGGACGCGCCGTGCGCCGCGCGCTCGAATCGAAGAACCTGTTGCTTGCGCAGGTCGAACACGCCTTGAAAGTTCGGACCATTGCCGATCGGCCAGTTCATCGGTACCGCGCCGACGTGCAGCTCCTTTTCGATCTCACTCAGAAGGTCGAATGGATCGCGGCCGGGATGATCGAGCTTGTTGATGAAACAGATGATCGGGATCTGCCGCATGCGGCAAACCTCGAAGAGCTTCCGTGTCTGCGGCTCGATGCCTTTCGCCGAGTCGAGCACCATCACAGCGCTGTCAGTGGCGGCCAGCGTGCGGTAGGTGTCTTCGCTGAAGTCTTCGTGACCGGGCGTGTCGAGGAGGTTGAGGTAGCAACCTTCGTATTCAAACTGGAGTGCCGTCGAGGTGATGGAGATTCCGCGGGTCTGCTCCATCGCCATCCAGTCCGAGGTGGCATGGCGCTGCCCTTTGCGCGCGCGGACAGCGCCGGCCATTTCGATGGCGCCGCCGTAAAGAAGCAGCTTCTCCGTAAGCGTCGTTTTGCCGGCGTCGGGGTGCGAAATGATCGCGAACGTGCGGCGGCGGGCGACCTCCCGGCTGAGCTCCGGAGGCGCGGAAACTGGCGGAAGTGCCGTCATACGAGTCCGTTAGAACAGGGTGGTCACTTGAACATTCCGAGCTGTCCATCTTGGGAATATGAGTTCAAACAGCTAAGGTTTAGTGCGATATGAGCGCATAAAGCTCATATATCAAAGGGAGGCAATCCATGACTTATCTCACCCGATCCAGCAATCCCCGCAACGATTTCCGTGTCCTCCAAGCCCGTGTCTTTGAACCCTTCTTCGGCCGCTTCAACTTCCTCGAAGATGAGCTGAAGTCCGGGACCTGGGCACCCCCGGTGGATGTCGCCGAGGAGAAAGACACCATCATTGTGCGTGTCGAAGTCCCTGGGATGAACGAACAGGACCTCAAGGTCAGCTTCGAAGACGGCGTCCTAACCGTCAGCGGCGAGCGGCAGTTCGAGCGCAAGGAAGACCGCAACTACCACCGCATCGAACGGACTTACGGCACGTTCAGCCGCACGTTCTCGCTGCCCCGTACGGTCGATCAGGACTCGATCGCTGCCAGCTACCGTGACGGCATCCTCGAGATCACGATTCCGAAGCGTGAGGAAGCGAAGCCGAAGCAGATTCAGATCAATGCAACGGCCGGCGCGGTACCTGTCAACCAGTAACAGATTCTTGCGATCGCGTCATGAAAGGCCGCCGGAAACGGCGGCCTTTTCATTTGCGTATGCCAGCGTTGCGGCGGCGAAAGAGCCGGAATTCGGTGGCGTAGCGCCGCTCTTTCGGTGAAAGGCGCACCGCTCTCTCGTAGTAGCCGCGCGCCCCTTCGACATCCCCAATAGCCTCCGAGACCGCAGCAAGATCGAAGAAGAGCGCCGCCGAGTCCTGATGCCGTGCTGCCGCGGCCTGCCAGATGGAGCGCGCATCGGTCAGACGCTCCGAGCCGATCATCGCAAAGGCCACGTCAAATGACGGCGCGCTCTCGTCCAGCTCGATCGTTTCGCGCAACGTGCGCGGCGTGATCTCGTCCGCGGCGATGACCGCGGCAAAGCGGGCAGCCTGTTCGTAGGCGATGTCCCGCTCTTCATCGGTCAAAGTCACCACCCGCGGCGAAGTGCCGTCGCCGTGCACGGAATACGAAAACAGTCTCTTTCCATCGACGCTCAGCACGTCGATGCGGGCCGAGCAAGTAGAGTCGATCCAGTGATGCAGGCGCTTGATCCGCTCGCCGTTTTCGAGGTGCTCGCTGCCTTCGGCACTCTTTTCGATACCCGAACAACTGAAGCGGTTCACCCCCACGTAGATATCGGCGGGATGGTTTCTGCGAAGGACCGGAAGCGAGCGTTTGTCGAAGAAGAGGTGGTGATTGTTCTCGACTGCATTCTCGATCCGCACGGCGCCTGCGCGCGAAACCAGATCGACGAAGCGGTCGAGGAAGGTATCGATCTTGTTGCTGTCGCCGATCGCGTAGATGACCGAGAGGCGCTCGCCGGGCCCGAGGTCGCGCATCGCCGGCAGCGTACGCGTAAACGAGATTCGCGGCGGTGAGGCGTGCGCGATGCCGGAATACAGCAAGAGCGCAGCCGGCAGGAACCATTGCACCTTCATCGGTCCTGCAATCTTACTCAAACTCCGCGCGCAAATCGCTGCGATAGAATCGCGCCCGAATGCAGTTGAATGTCACGAGTGAGATCGGCAGGCTGAAGAGCGTGCTGGTCCACCTGCCCGGGCGGGAGATCGACGTGATGATCCCGCCGATGATGAACCAGCTCCTGTTCGACGACATCCTTTACGGACAGGTCGCCCGCGAGGAGCACCGCCGGTTCCAGCAGCTCATCCGCTTCATCGCTCCCGAGGTCATCGACATCCAGGATCTGCTCGAAGAAGTGCTGGAAAGCGACGAGGGTAAGCGCCTAGTCATCCGCGATCTCGAGAATCGCAAGATCTTTGGCCGCAAACTGGCGTCTGCGCTTCGCGAACAGCCGGCGGCACTGCTTGCGCAGACGCTGATCGGCGGCATCCCTCATGAGCGCGACGGCAAGGGCGAGCTCCCCTCGTTCGATCTCCTGCCTGTTCCCAATTACTTTTTCATGCGCGATCCTCAGGTGGTGATCGGCAACGGCGTGGTGGTTTGCGGGATGGCCACGCAGGCCCGGAGCCGTGAGTCGCTCCTGTCTGGCTACGTGTTCGCGCATCACCCGCTGTTTCGCGAGAGCCGCCGTTGGTCGGACTTCACGGCCGGCATTGCCCCGGGCCGCGAGCACAAACGCATGCCGACGATCGAGGGGGGCGACATTCTCGTGCCCTCGCGCGATCTGCTCCTGGTCGGAGTGACCGAACGGACGAACAGGGCGGGTGTGCGGCAGTTGGCCACGTCTCTGCGCGAGGCTGGCAGCGAGGTTAAAACGATCATCGTCGTCGAGCTGCCGCGGCAACGGTCGTTCATGCATCTCGACACCGTCTTCACGTTCACGAGCCGCAATGAGTGCCTGATCTACCCGCCTGTCATCCTGCCGGGCGGCAGCCAGGCAGCCACTGTCACCACGATCGACCTGACGAAGAGGGGCATCTCGTACTCACCGCAAAAGTCGCTCCTTGCCGCGCTTAAGAAACGTGGTTTCGATCTCGATCCGATCTACTGCGGCGGTCGGAGCGCGGTGGATCAGCAGCGCGAACAGTGGACCGACGGTGCGAACGCGTTCACGCTCGCTCCCGGCATCATCCTGTTGTACGAGCGCAACGTCCGTACCGCCGAGGAGCTCGCGGCGCACGGCTATCACATCGTTTATGAAGACGATCTCCTCCTCGGGCGTACCGAGTTGGAAACGTGGACCGACACCAAGTACGCAATCCAGATGGCCGGCCACGAGCTGTCGCGCGCACGCGGCGGCCCCCGCTGCATGACGATGCCGCTCGTTCGCGAGGACGTGTAGCGTGCCGTCGCCAACAAAACTTGCTGTCGTGGCGTTCGGTGGCAACGCGCTTCTGCGCCCCGAGGACCGCGGAACGCAGGAAGAGCAGATCGCGCGCGCAAAGCAGGCCGCACGTTGGCTTGCCGAGATCGTTCGTCACGGCTACAAGCTGATCGTCGTCCACGGGAACGGCCCCCAGGTCGGCAACATCCTCGTGCAGAACGAAGAGGCGTCGACGAAGATCCCGCCGCAGACGCTCGACGTCTGCGTGGCGCAGACCGAGGGGTCGATGGGATTCCTGCTGCAGCAGGCCATTCGCAACCGGCTCGACAGCATCGGCGTCAGCGGCGACGTAGCGACGATCCTGACCGAGGTGGAAGTCGATCCCGCCGATGCGGCCTTCAAACGTCCGACGAAGCCGATCGGACCGTCCGTCACGCGTTATCGCGCCGAGGCACTCGAGCGCGACCTCGGGTGGACGATGCGCGAAGACGCCGGGCGCGGATGGCGGCATGTCGTCCCTTCTCCGCGGCCGCTCCGAATCCTCAATCTCCAGACGATCGTGCACATGCTCGCCAGCGCCGCCGTCGTGATCGCAGCTGGAGGCGGCGGAATCCCGGTCGTGCGCGGACGCGACGGTCAGTGGCGAGGCATCGAGGCGGTGATCGACAAGGATTTCGCATCGAGCCTTCTCGCCTCAGAACTGCACGCCGAGATGTACGTCGTCCTGACCGGCGTGGCCAAGGTGTCGATCGACTACGAGAAGCCGTCCGAGAAGGCGCTCGATCGCATGACGGTCGCCGAGGCAACGCGTTATCTCGCCGAGGGCCAGTTTCCCGCCGGCTCGATGGGACCGAAGATCGAAGCCGCAATCCAGTTCGTCACCCGCGGCGGCAAACAGGTGCTGATCACCGACGTTGAGCACCTCCGTGACGCGCTGCAGGGCAACGACGGCACACTAGTCCTGGCGTGACTTCTTGTGCTTCGCGTACCACTCCTCGTCGGAGAGAAAGTGCGGGATCCGGTTCTCCCTGATGAGCATCCGAAGCGCGTTGTTTACTTCCTCCGACGTGCGGAAGATGGCGTAAACATCCTCATCGAGCGTCGCTGTGCCTTTTTCGCGCGGGATGTAGTGAAGACCGCGCACAGCTTTGCTCCAGTCGAAGTGCATCGTCTCCTCATCTTCGGGCTCGAGCGGTTCGTCGCGAATCATCGATTCATCATCCATATAGCTCCTCTTTTCAAAACGTGTTGCGCGACGCGCGCTGATCAGGCGTACAACCTCGCCTTCGATTGCGTAACAAACGAA
>DATLVW010000581.1:0-13010 GCA_035577085.1 Thermoanaerobaculia bacterium | reverse complement strand
TCGCCAGCAGCTTCATTTCACCGGCGGAGAGTCCGCGCTCTTTGAAGAGATCAACCTTGTCTTCCGACTTGACGGTGATCTGCTGTATCTCGCGCTTTCCTTCGATGGCGCGTTTGCGGCCCTGGCCCTTCTTCGCGTCCTCCTGAAAGAAGAGCTTGAGCTGCTCGTTGGCATCGCGCACCTTCTCCGTAAGCGAGCGCCAGAACGCCCAGTGGAGGCCGACGGCGAGTTGTTTGTCCTCGTCCATCAACTGATCGAGCGCGCTGAAGGAGAAGGTGTAGCAGCTCGACGGAATGACAGCGACGGCGTCGCTGGAGCGGTGCGTGCGGTCGATGAAATTCATCTCGCCGAAGATCACGCCCGCGGTGAGCGACCCGAGGATCTGCGGTCCGAACGGCGTGTCCTTGCGGATCTCGATGCGTCCGTCCTTGACGACATAGAAATCCATCGACCGGTCGTCTTCCTTGAACACCAGCCCGTTCTCGGCAAGATGCTCGACACGCGCGAATTTCGAGAGCCGGATCAAGTGCTCGTCTTTGATGTGCTGGAAGACGGCCAAACCGCGCAAATCAGCGGCCATCGTGATGAGGTTGTCGCGCGTTTCGGCGTCGCGCGAGATCTTGTCGACGATCTCGCGAAGGCTCTTCTTCGACTCCAGTTTGAAGAGGTTGTCCTTGCGCAGCTCAAGCCGCTCGGTGCAGTTCTGAAGTTGTTCCACGCGCAGCTTGATGCGGGCGTTCAGATCTTTCGTTTCGATCGTCTCGATGCGTTTGAGCGTGTTGATCATCCGGCGGACCGGCTCTGTGCTTTCGCCTTTTTGATCCGTGGAGAGAAGAAAGGCGTCGATGAAGTCTTCGAGCGCACGCTCGTAATTGCGCTTCTCGAACTCGACGCGCCCGGAGATCTCAGCCAGTCCACGGTCGAACGGATTGAGCTTGCGCGCTTTGACGATCTCCTCGTGCGCAGAATCCCACTCGCCCTGGGAGTAGTGGAGGCGCCCCAGGATCTCGTAGGGACGGTAGTTGTTCGGGGTCTTCAGCTTGGCGATCTCGAGCAGCTCGATCGCTTTCGACGTCTGATCCTTGGCCATGTAGTACTGGGCCAAACCAACGTACTGCGAGGCATCGATCTCATCGCGGGCGCGCTGTGAATCGACCTCGTGGCGCACGGCCTCATATCGCGACGCCTCGGCCTTTTCTTTTTGATCGCGGGTGCGCGCCAAGTTGATGCGCACGGCCACCGAGCCGGGCTTCAGCTTCTCGGCCATTTCGTACAGATGGATGGCCTCGTCGTACATCCCCTGGTCAGCGTAGCGCCGCGCCAACGCGATCAGCTCATCGGCGCTGATGGGAATGCTCGTCTCCGCCGCGAGCGTCCGAAAGCGCGCTCGAGGAGGCATCGTGACCGGCTGTTCCGCCATGGCGAGCGCATATTATGAGCTTCGGATGCCGAATGTTGCACGTTCCGTGGGCGTGATGCGCTGGGTAGCCCTCCTGCTCCTGCTGCCGATCTTCGTGATTCTCACTCCTGCGACGGCGGCGGAGAACGCATTTCTCCCCGCGCTACCCGGCTTCGACTTCTCCTTTCCGCGCGATCACGGCGCGCACGACGAGTACAAAACGGAGTGGTGGTACTACACGGGCCACCTCGAGACCGAGGCTGGAAAGCGCTATGGATTCGAGCTGACGTTCTTTCGCGTCGGGATCGTTCCGCCGGGCAATCCGACGGCAACGCGATGGGATCTGCGCAATCTCTCGCTGGCTCACTTCGCCATCAGCGATATCGGCGCCGGCGAGTTCCGCTACTACGAGAAGCTCAATCGCTCGTCGCCATTCACTGCCGGAACCGCGGCCGGTGTGCTCGATGTCTTCAACGAGGGATGGCGTGCGACGACGCTTGCAGATGGCTCGTGGCGGATTGCCGCGTACGGAGGGAAGGACGCCATCGATCTCGTCATGACCTCGCGCAAAGCGCCGGCGATTCACGGCGAGAACGGCATCAGCATCAAGGCCGAGGGGGTGGGATATGCGTCCCACTACTACTCGATGTCGCGGCTAGAAGTTCGTGGCCGCGTGAACGGCGGGAGCTGCCACGGTCTGGCGTGGATGGATCACGAGTTTGGCAGTTCGCAGCTTCGCGAGAGCCAGCAGGGTTGGGACTGGTTCTCCGTCCAGCTCGACAACGACGCGGAGCTGATGCTCTACCAGATCCGCCGCAAGGACGGCACGCCCGACGCACCATCGTCCGGCTCGCTCATCAGCAGCGAAGGCAATGTCATCCACCTCCGCCGCGACCAGATGGTGATCACGCCCCTCGGCTCCTGGCATTCGAATAAATCAGGTGCAACGTATCCGATGGGCTGGCGCGTCGCCATTCCGTCGTTCGGGATCGCTCTCGTGCTGCAGCCATTGATGAAGGATCAGGAACTGGTCACGCGAAGCTCGACGCAAGTCACCTACTGGGAAGGTGCCGTCGACGTCGCCGGCTCGTTCGGCAACGTGGCGATCAACGGTCAGGGATACGTCGAGATGACCGGATACGAGAAGGCGTTTCGGTCGCCGTGATTTACGCATTCCCCCTTTGCAACCTTCTTATCTCCGCCACAAGGTGATCGCGCGCGCTTCCTCCCTTTTGCACATACGCGGCAACCTTCGTCTGCAGGTCGCGCCGGTCGTCGGCGGAGATCTCTTTTGAGGTCAGAACGAGGATGGGGATTTTGGCGGTAGAGGGATCATCTTTCAGCAGGCCGGCGACCTCGAAGCCGCTCATGCCGGGCATCATGAGGTCGAGGATGATGACGTCGGGGGTTTTGGCTTTGGCGGCGGCGAAACCGGTTTCGCCGGTGAAGGCGCTTTCGATCGTGTAGCCGAGGGTGGTCAGCTCTTCTTCGAGGAGCTGGTGGAGGGAGACGTCGTCGTCGATCAGGAGCAGACGGGCTTTCGATTGACTCGACCCGGTGAGTTGGCGGACGCGGTCGAGGAGACGGTCGCGATCGACCGGTTTGACGAAGTAATCGTTGGCGCCGAGCGCAACGCCGAGGTCGCGCTCGTCGACGCGGGAGATGATGACGACCGGGATATCGCAGGTTGCCGCGTCGCTTTTCAGCGTCTTCAGCACGTCCCAGCCGTCGAGACCGGGAAGGACCAGATCGAGAGTCACCGCAACCGGGCGCATTTCGCGGGCAAGGTTGAGCGCCTCTTCGCCATGGCGGGCGCGAATCGACAGATAGCCGGCTGAGCCGAGGGCGGACGAGATCAGCGCGTAGGCCTGCGCGTCGTCCTCGACCACCAGCACCCGCTCCGCACGTGGTTCGGTGCGCGACTCAGCGGATGCAAGTTCCTGCGTCCCGCTGACGACGGCAGCGCGCGAGCGGACGGGAAGTGTGAATGAGAACGTGCTTCCTTTGCCCGGCGAGCTCTCGACCCGCACCCAGCCGCCCTGGAGCTGTACGAATTTCTTGACGAGCGCCAGGCCGAGGCCCGTCCCACCGAACTCGCGGCGCTCGCTTCCGTCGATCTGCCGGAACTCATCGAAGATCACCTCGTGGTTCTTCGGATCGATGCCGACTCCTTCATCCCGCACGGAGACGGTGATCGTTCCCTCGTCATGACTGTTACCCGAGTGAAACGCGGAGATAGCGATCGGAGCGTGACCGGGCGAAAACTTCACGGCATTTGACAGCAGGTTGAAGAGGATTTGCTTGAATTTGGTTAGGTCAGTTTCGATGATCGGAAGCCGCGGATCGATGTCGATGGTGAACACCGGCACTTTCGTGCGGCCCATGCCGCGGATCACGGCGCAGACGCTTTCGATGACTTGGCGGACCTCGAACTTCTCGGCGTAGATCTCCATCCGTCCCGCCTCGATCTTGGAGAGGTCGAGGATGTCGTTGATGATGCCGAGAAGGTGCTGGCCGGACGTCAGAATGTGGCGCAGGAAGCTGAGGTGCTTTTCTTCGATCTTGTCGCCGAGCCGCTCGATCAGGATCTCGGAGAAACCGATGATCGAGTTCATCGGCGTGCGCAGTTCGTGGCTCATGTTTGCCAGGAACTGGCTCTTGAGACGATCGGTCTCCTGCACGCGCAGGCTGGCATCCTCCAGCTCGGCACTTCGCCGCTGGAGCTCCTGCGTGAGCCGCGTGAGCTCGGCGACTTCGCGGGCCTGCTCGGCTTCCAACTCGCGGATCTGGAGGCGCTTCTGCAGCAGGTTGGCGATCCCTGCGAGAAAGAAAAAGGAGGCCCCGAAGAGGAAGAGCATCCGGACGACAGCGAGCAGCAGCACCGAGTTCACGAACGCCGCCTGCCCCATGAGCAGCAGCACGGCAACGTACGCAACTACGTTCGCGAGACTGACCAGGTATGACGCTCTCTTACCCAGTACGAAGGCAGTTGATGCTGCGGTGCCGAGGTACCAGATGAACCAGGGGCTGGCGATGCCGCCGCTTGCGTATACGCCAAGGGTGACGAGAACGATGTCAGTCACGATCCAGACGGGATTGAGGATGCGCCGGTCAACGCCGCGGCGTAACAGCGCATACAGCGACGCGGTGACGGCAAGCTCGATCAGCAGGATCGCGATTGCGACGGGAAGGTTGAGGACGAAAACGCCGAGAGCTTGCGCAGCCAACGCGGCAAAAAACGCCGCGGTGTAGACGAGCGGATGGCTCTTCTGCACAGCGAGATCGAAGCGAAGAACGCTCTCGCGATCAGATGTCATGGGGATGGCGAAGTGTACGCCCGGAGATATGGTGCGCAAGCCGGAAAGTTGGCCGCGCTCTCCAGGTTGCGCATCGTATAGGCGTCGGTACGACTATTGGACCGCGCGAAAGATCTGTGTCGCCGAGGGTGGCTGGTCAGTCGCGAAGAGGCTGTCGATCGTGAAACCGAAGAACGAGATGCACATCTCATCGGTCGTCTGCTCACCCCAGGAGACTGGCTTCGGCGGGTTGTTCGGGTTGCGCCAGTTGTCGGTCGAATTGTCGTAGTACGCCTCGAGCGATAGCCGCGTCCCGGCCGTAACGGCGATGGGCTGGCTGAATTTGTACTGCCCCTGCCAGTTGAAGTCCCAGTCGTCGATGTTGATGAGGCATTGCTCGGCGGCACCAAACGGTGTCGCGGTGACGTGCATCTTGCGCCCGAGGAGGTGCATGTGCGGGAAGACGAGATAGAGATGGACCGGCAGCGCAACGTTGTAGCTGGCGGACACGAGATAGTTCGGATTGTTCGGCGGGATCGTGAAATTCTGGTTGATCAGCGGCAGCATGTAGACGATCTTGTTCGGCTTCTTCTTGGCGAAGTAGAGGCCGATCTGTGTCTGGTCAGGGACCGCCGCGACGCCGTGCGGGTGATAGTGGACCTGCAGCACGATGCGCGAATTTGCCGGCAGCGACATGGCCACATCGTCCGGAAGAACTGCCGGCCTCGCGCCGGGAGCCCAACCGCCGAGGGTTGAGGAGAGGCTGTTGAGCGAGAAGCCGGGACCGCCGAACGACGTGTAGCCAGGGCCGGGATCTGCCTCGTCGAGCTTCTGCGAGTCACCGGTGGTATCGATGTAGGCAATCACGTGATGCACCGTCTGCCGGTCGCCGGGCTTGATGTCGATGGCCGAAATGTAGCTGTCTGCCGGCAGATTCGTCGGCATCGGGAAGCAGCGATACATGTCGCTGGTGAGCGGCGGGGTGTACGGCTCGGGATACGAGAGGACGACGTCCGGCTGTCCGAGCGCCCAGCCGCCGTCGAAGTTTTTCGCAGGCGGAAGATCGGCGACGTTGCCTTCGGGCGCGCCGTTGTCAGCCCATTTCGCGAGGAGGTCGATCTCGTCCTGCGTGAGGACGCGGGCGTCGGCGAAGTCGCCGCAGGCCGGCGTCGGCTTCCAGGGCGGCATCTGCCGCGTCTGTGTCATGTATTTGATGGCGTCGGCGTGAGGCGCGGCGTCCGCGTAGGTCATCAGCGAAAACGGAGCGATGTCGCCAGGGTGATGGCAGCTCTGGCAACGGTCCTGGAAGACGCGCACGACTTCGTTACTGAACGTCGGGCCGTTCGTGATCTTCGGCGGAGCCGGGTGCAGCACGACGCGCTGCCGCGCCGCGATGAGAGCAAGCCCAAAAGCGGAGGCGATGAGAATGCGGCGCACGGACGGACCAAACATCGTGATCACCTCGTTCGCGAAGCCATGGGGAAGCCTTCGCGCTTGAGCGTCCCGTTGTCGAGAGCGACTTTCCCGTCGATGATCGTCATGACGCTCTCGGTATCCGGGAGCCTGTCCGCGGACGCGCGAAAGATGTCCTGCGAGAGGATCGCCAGATCGGCGAGCTTCCCCGGGGCCAGCGTGCCTTTGTCATTTTCCATCATCTCGGCGTATGCGGAGCCACGAGTGTACGCCTCAACCGCTTCCTCGCGGGAAAGCGCCTCGGCAGGATTGCCCGGAAGCGTGGTGGCAAGCATGATATTGAGGCCCGGATTTGCAGGGCCGTCGGAGCCGATCGCGATCGGGATTCCGGCCTTCAAGAGCGACTTGAACGGCATGTATCCACCAGCCGGATAAAGCGAATGCGCAACGATATGCGACGGATTGAGGACGACGACGATGCCGAAGTCCTTCGCCAGCGGGAGGAGATCCGGCTCCAGTCCATCCCCGTGCTCGAAGCGCAGCCTTTTCTTGCGCCACTCCTCGGCCGGTCCAATAGCGCGCATGGCATCGAACACCGCCGCCGCAGTGCGATCGCCGGCGACATGCAGCAACGTCTGTTCGTTTGATTCGAAGGCCTCTTTCAGGATGGCCTTGATGTCGTCGGGCGGGAAGTCGAGTTTCCCCACGGCCTCTCCACCGCCCGGATATGGCCGGCGAATCGCGGCCCCCCGCTCAACTGGCGTGCCGTCGAGGATCCACTTCGTTCCGCTGATGATCGAGAGTGGCCGCTCCCTGTCCGTGGCTGACAGGTTGGTTCCTTCCGTCACACTGCCGTTTTCTGTCATCGGGAAGCGGATCATCCGGATGCGGATCGCCGCAGGGCCATGGCGCTCGATCTTTTCGTAGCGCGCCAGAGGCAGCATCGACATGTTCTGAACCGACGTGATACCGAAGGCCAGCGACTGATCGGAGAACGTCTTCAATTGTTCGATCGCATCGGCGTCGGCGACTGAGTCTGCGAGACGCCGTTCGGCGTTCCAGCCGGCGTACTCGAACATCTTTCCGGTTACGTGCTGTTTGGCATCGCGCTCGAACCAGCCGCCCGGAGGATCGGTAGCCGTGTCCCGGATCCGCAACGCGTCCATCGCCGCGGTACTGAAAATCAGGCCGTGCCCCGTCCACGATGACAGCACGACTTTCCGACCGCCGGCAGCCTTGTCGAGTGCCTGCGCGGTCACCGATGGATCGGCCAGAAGTTTGGGTCCGATCGTTCCGAAAATCCACAGATCGCCTGCCGTCTCCTCGGCGCTGTTCACGAGAGCAGCGCTCGTCAATGCCCATGTGGGATCGCTTTCCAGCGACAAGCCGAAACCTTCCGGCTTCGGCCCCTGATGCGTGTGCGCATCGTTGAAGCCGGGGACGACGACGCGCCCACCAGCGTCGACACGCTTGGTCGAATCCTGCCCCAGCGCCGTGATCTCGGCGTTCGTTCCGACCGCGACGATCCGGTTTCCGCGGATCGCCACAGCCTCGGCCCAGCGGTGCGCCGGATCAGCGGTGAAGACCTTTCCGTGATGGATGATCAGATCGGGAGCGTCGGTTTGCGCAGCCGCCATGAGAGGAAACGTTGCAACAACCGCGGTGAGCAACAGACGTTTCATGACAGCCTCCCGGAGCTAGATGTTGTCTACGATTACTCTTCCGAACTCACTCGTCGACACTTTCGTTGCGCCGGTCATCTGGCGCTCAAGATCGTAGGTGACCTTCTTCTGAGCGATCGTTGCCGCGATCGCGCGCTCGATGGCGTCGGCCGCGTCCCACCACTGCATATGACGAAGCATCATCACGCCGGAGAGGATCAGCGAGCCCGGATTGATCATGTCTTTGCCCGCGTACTTCGGCGCCGTGCCGTGCGTCGCTTCGAAGATGGCCACTTCGTCGGACTCGTTCGAGCCGGGAGCCATGCCCAGGCCGCCGACCTGCGCAGCGAGGGCATCGGAAAGATAGTCGCCGTTCAGGTTCGTCGTGGCGATGACAGAGTACTCGCTCGGACGCAGCAGTACCTGCTGGAACATCGAATCGGCGATCCGGTCCTTGATCACGATCTTTCCGCCGGCACCTTCCGGGCCCACTTCCGACTCAGGAACCGTGACGTCGCCGAACTCTTCGCGCGCAAGCTGGTAACCCCAATCCTTGAACGCGCCTTCGGTGAACTTCATGATGTTGCCTTTGTGTACGATCGTGACTGAATCGCGTTTCGCGGCGATCGCGTATTCGATTGCCTTACGGATGAGCCGCTTCGAGCCGAACTCTGAAACCGGTTTGATACCGATGGCTGATCCTTCGCGGATCTTGGCACCGCCGCGCCGCTCGATCCCGTTGACGAATTCGATGATGCTTTTCGCCCCCTCGGACTCCGCCGGCCACTCGATACCCGCGTAAACGTCTTCGGTGTTCTCGCGGAAGATCACCATGTCCACCTTGCCGGGCTCTTTCACGGGCGAAGGGACACCTTCGAAATACCGCACCGGCCGCACGCAGGCGTAAAGATCGAGCACCTGGCGCAGCGTCACGTTGAGAGAGCGGATGCCGCCGCCGACCGGCGTGGAGAGCGGACCCTTGATCGACACGCGGTAGTGCGCGATCGCGTCGAGCGTTTCCTGCGGCAGGTACTCGCCGAACTGTGTGCTGGCCTTGTCGCCGGCAAACACTTCGTGCCAGTGGAACTTCTTCTTTCCGCCGTAAATCTTCTCGACGGCGCCGTCGAGCACGTAGCGAGTGGCACGCCAGATGTCCGCGCCGGTTCCGTCTCCTTCGATGAATGGAACGATCGGATCGTCGGGGACGAGCAGCTTGCCGTCTTTGTAGTCGATGCGCGTGCCGGATTGCGGCTTGGAAATGCGGTCTGCCATAGGGTGAAGAGTCTATCGCGACAGCAGGGATCGGAGCAGCGTCAAGTTCTTTCGGTCGGACTCATGTTCCACAGTTTTCGGCGTCTCGATGACTTTCGGGATACCGCGAAAGCGCTTATCGTTGAGCAGGAAGGCGAAGGCATCGACGCCGATTTCACCGTCACCGATGTTCTCGTGCCGGTCGACGCGCGAACCGAGCGGCTTTTTCGAGTCGTTCAGATGAAATGCGCCGACGTTGTCGATTCCGACGTGCTCGACGAGAGAGTCGATGGTCCGCTCGTAGTCGTCGCGGTTGCGCAACTCGTATCCCGAGGCGAATACGTGGCAGGTATCGAAACAGATGCCGACGCGGGCCTTGTCGTCGACGCGCGCGCGAATCTGTCCGAGCTCGTCAAACGTGCAGCCGAGGCAGGAGCCCTGTCCAGCAGCGGTCTCGAGCAGCGTGACGACCTTGTGATTGGGGATGGCGGCGTGAATCTGATCGAGGGACCGTGCGATCTGCTCGACTCCCGCATCTGCTCCGGCGCCGAGGTGGGCGCCCGGGTGGAGGACCACGGCGTGGATGCCGAGCCGCTCGGCGCGATCGAGCTCGTCGATCATGGCGTCGATCGACTTGCGATGAAACTCCGCGTTCGTGGTGGCCAGATTGATTAGATACGACGCGTGCGTCAGGATCGGGCGCAGGTTGCGTTTATCCGCGAAGAGCGCGACGTCGTCATCCGACATCGTCTTTCCCTTCCACTGATTCGAGTTCTTCGCGAAGAGTGCGATCGCGGAGGCGTTGATCTCGCCTGCGCGCTCGAAGACGGTGTGCAGACCGCCTTTCGTCGAAATGTGAGCGCCGAGTAGATCGCCGTGAGTGTCAGGGAATGTTAAGCGGGACATGGAGCCGGGTGCGTAGACGCGCCGCAGAACGCGTCACTGCAGGCGGAAATTCACCGTAACCGTGTAATAGACATCGATCGGATCGCCCCGATACGTGGCCGGCCGGAAATGCCATTGGCTCACCGCTTCGCGTGCCGCGTCGCCGAGTCCCATCGGCAGATCCTTGATCACTTCAACGTTATCGATCGTCCCATCTTTGCGAACGATGCCGCGCACGACCACCGGCCCTTGGATTCCGGCGCGGCGGGCCATCATCGGAAAGCGCGGCACGACGCGGTCGGTCTCTTCCGGCTGCGTTCCCCCGGCAGGCACCGCGGTGTAGACGCCGGTATTGTCAGCCGTCACAGGCACCTGCGGCGCGGTCTGGACCGGCGGTTCGGCCGGCTGCGTCGCCGTCGCACCGACAGCAGGTTCGGATGTGGCCGTCGCCGCCGCGGTGTCGGTGGCGGCCGTATCGGTGTGTACGTCCACCTGCCGCGTTCCGGCAGAGCTGACGTCGATCGCGTCGACGTCGGCGTATGCGATCTGGTTGTCGTGATCGATGGCGTAGAAGTCGTGATCGCGCGTGTAGACCTTGACCTGTGTGTCCGCGGGTAACTCACCGATGATCGGATAGAAGATTCCGGGGCCGGCGTAGAGCGGCGTTCGTCCGCTGACGATAGCGTTCAGCGCGGGCAGTTTGCGGATGGTTTCGTATCGCGCCAGACGGCGGGCTCGCTCCGATGTGCGCTCGAGCGAATTGCGCTCAGCCCAGCCGGTCATGCCGTCATCGTCCTGCACGCGAACCCACGCGCCGCGGTCTTCGAGCACGATGAGCTTCTCGCCGTTCGCGGCGGTCGCGACCACCGGCGCGCTCGCTGTCGGCTGCGTGCGAAGGCGTGCCCGCAACGACAGCACCGACAGCGTCTCCGAGGCCGCTGGAGGCGCCTCAGGACGCTTGCCGCTGCGCACGATGAGCAGCGCCAGCAGCGCGAAAAAGATCACGCCGAGGATGATGACGACCGTGAGGCCGCGCGTGTGACGGGTTTGGGAGTCGGGCATAAGAGAGCAGAGATCAGGAAAATCAGAGATCAGAGATCAGGGCAATTTTGCAGAACAACCCTGATCTCTGATCTCTTGTCTCCGATCTCGGCCTCAATCACTTCTTCATCAACACAAACATGATCGCTTTCTGCACGTGCAGGCGGTTCTCCGCTTCGTCATAGATTACCGACCGTTCCGAGTCGATCACCTCGGATGCCACCTCTTCGCCGCGGTGCGCGGGGAGGCAGTGCATGAAGATTGCCTCCTTTTTTGCGAACGACATCACGCGGTTGTTGACCTGCCAGCCTTCGAAGTCTTTCTGCCGTTTTGCAGCTTCCGCTTCCTGTCCCATCGACGCCCAGACGTCGGTGGTGACGACGTCGGCATCACGCACGGCTTCTTCGATCGAGTTTGTGACGATGACTTTCGTGCCGGCGTTGTCGGCGTCGCCCTGCGCCTGGGCGACTATCATTGGGTCAGGTGCGTAGCCGCCTGGCGTGGCCACAGCGATGTTCATCCCGACTTTCGACGCACCGAACATGAGCGAGTGCGCCATGTTGTTGCCGTCTCCGATGTACGCAATCTTGCGGCCCTTGAGATCGCCGAGGTGCTCCCAGGCCGTGAAGTAATCCGTCATGGCCTGGCAGGGGTGGGAGAGATCGGTGAGACCGTTGATGACCGGAACGCTCGAATACTCGGCCAACTCGGTGACCGTCTTGTGCGCGAACGTCCGCGCCATGATGCCGCTGACGAATCGCGAGAGGACTTTGGCCGTGTCGTAGATCGGCTCACCGCGGCCGATCTGGATATCGCGCGACGAAAGAAAGAGGGCGTGGCCGCCGAGCTGGAACATCCCCACTTCGAAGGAGACACGCGTTCGCGTCGACGATTTCTCGAAGATCATCGCCAGCGTCTGGCCCTTCAGCGCGTCGTGGTATTTGGCCGGATTGGCCTTCATATCCTTCGCGACGTCGAAGATCTCCCGAACCTCGGCCGCGCTGTAGTCATGGATCTCGATGAAGTCTTTGTGGTTCATGGGGTGGGGATTGTATGCGCGGGTGTCGGTATTCGGGGGTCGGGAGTCGGAGAGGGCGCCGACCACAACTTCGTGTTGTTCGCCGACACCCAACAAACCGGTTCGCTCCCACTCCCTACTCCCCACCCCCCACCCCCGCATTCAAAGGCGTCACAGTCATCAACCTCGACACCGGCGCCATATCGCCGAGCAACTCATCGAAGAAGTTCCAGTCGAAGAGGCCGTCGTCGCTGCGCGGCTCGAGCAGGTAGAAGGCGAGACGGGCCAGCGGTTGGTTCATGCGCACGACGTAGGTGCCGGCGTCGAATGAGACGTCGTTGCTCTTCCAATCGCCGGTGAGCGTCAGCTCGCGGTGCTTTTGGAACTCGCGTGGGGCGTGATCGGCTTTCGTGATGGTGAATTGCTCGACGCGCAGTTTTGACAGTGCGTTCAGCCGTTCGACGACGATCCCGTGCGTCCGGAGATTCTCGATGACGTGTTTGGCACGTGCATCGATCAGGTACGCGTATGGCACCTCAGACTTTTCCGTAGGCGCGAAGATGCCGTAGTCGGTGATCTTCATCGGAGCGATCTTGCCGGTGCGGACGATGCGCGGGCCGCTTCCTGTCTCCGGGTTCTGGATTCCTTCTCCCGGTTTGGCGCGCGTTGAACGCTCCCACAGAATCGTCGTGCTCTTGCGCCACGGCTTGATCTCGAAGCGAGTACCGAGTCTCTTCACTTTGGCGAGACTGGTGCGCTGATCGGCGCGTGCCGCGATCTTCATCATCGTGCCGCCGTGCCGCGCGACCGAGGCGAGGATCTCGTTCAGGAATTGCTGCGTCACTTCGACGCGCGCCCGAAAGTCGATATAGCTATACGCCTCGGACAGAATCGCGAAGCGGTTGCGCAGCCCCGCGTAGTTGTTGCCGAAGCGGGGCCGGTTATCGAACGTGTACCAACCCTTCTCCGGTTTGAGCTGGTCGACGAAGTTGCCGTAGTAGTACGTCTCTTTTCCGTACCGCGTCTTCATCCGCGAGCGAATTCCA
>DATLVW010000580.1:0-3266 GCA_035577085.1 Thermoanaerobaculia bacterium | reverse complement strand
AGCATCTCCTTGATCGATAAGCCGGAATACTCCGACCCGAGAGCGCGCCGCAGAATTTGCCGGTGCTCCTCCTCAGCAGATTGCCCGTTCCGCGCTGCTCTTACTTTCAGTTCTTGTACGAGCTCGTCTTCGATGTTTCGCACGATTAGCTGGGCCATATCGTTCCTCTTTCTTTGATAGCAATGATATCGCAGGATTGATTCCACCCCAACCGAAGCAAACGTGTTAGCCCGACACGCACATCTGAGAACAGGGGTGTGCGGCCCCTAGCTATAATCAAGCTCGATGTCCGAGGTAGAACCCACCGCTCCGCCCGCCCGCCGCGCCCGCCTGCTTTGGACGCTGCTTGGCGCGATGATCATTGTCGGGTTGGTGCCGCTCGTGGTCTCGCACTACTTCCTCATCAGCATCAACCGCGATTCGCTGGAGACGCTCGAGAAGAAGTATCTGACGCGCTCGGCGGTCGGCATCGCTACCGACATCCAGAATCTGCTCGCCAACAACACGCAGCAACTGACGCAGATCGGCGGGAGCGTGCGGGCGATGAAGGGGGCGTTGCCGGCGGGCTCCGATCCCTTCATCTACGGCGAGCAGCGCGGCACGATCACCAACTACCTCACCCCGGACGGCGACCTCCTCGGCCTGCGCATTCTCAACCGCGAAGGAAAGGGAGCTTCGGCCACGCCCGCGCGTCTCGATCCCTCGGTGCGCCAGGAGCTCGATCTGGCGCTGCAGGCTGCGCTCACGGGACAGGTTTACACCGGCACGTTTCAGTTCGTGACGGCGGCGAATCAACCCGCGGTCATCATTGCCGTGCCGGTCATCGACGAAGGTGCGACCATCGGGACCGTCGAGGCGATCGTCAGCCTTCGCCGGATCAGCGAGCGGATCCGCGACGAAGGGAAAGGCGACGTGACCGCATTTCTCGTCGACCGGAACGGACGCGTCCTGATGCACAGCGAGGCGTCGGTCGAAGTGCAGCATCCCGACTTTTCCAATCTGAAGATCGTGCAGGAGTTCTCGAAAGCTCCCGTCCATCTGACCATTCCCTACGACGACAATCGCACCGGTGAGCGCGTGGCCATGCTCGGCACCGTGGCGCCGGTCGGCCATCCCGACTGGGGAGTCATCGTGCAGAAACCGGAGCGGCTCGCCTACGCGTCGGTCTCGAAGATGGTGCGGGCGACGATCACATGGATCTCGATCGCGCTGCTGGTTGCGATTCTTGCCGCGATCGTTTTCGCCGCCGGCATCGCCGGACCCGTGCGCGCGCTGGCGCAGCGCTCGCGCGAGATCGCCAACGGCAACTACCACCAGCGCATCGAGTTGAAGACGCGCAACGAAATCGGCGAGCTGGCCGACAATTTCAATTCGATGTCGGGCGCGATCGAGACGGCGATCGAGCAACTGAAGAAAGCGGCGCACGAGAATCATCTGCTCTTCATCAATTCCGTGCGCATGCTCGCGGCGGCCATCGATGCCAAGGATCCGTACACCCGAGGACACTCGGAGCGCGTGGCGCGCTACTCGGTGGCGATCGGGAAAAATCTGAGCCTCGGAGAGCAGGAGATGCGCAACCTCCGCATCAGCGCGCTCCTTCACGACGTCGGCAAGATCGGCATCGACGACCGCATCCTCCGCAAACCTGGCGCGCTGAGTGAAGACGAGTTCGAAGTGATGAAAGGACATCCCGCCAAAGGCGCTGCGATCATGAGCGGCGTGGCCCAGCTCATCGACATTGTTCCCGGCATGAAGTATCACCACGAGAAATGGAGCGGCGGCGGATACCCCGACGGCCTCACGGCCGAAGAGATCCCGATGCAGGCGCGCATCGTCGCCATTGCTGATACCTTCGACGCCATGACCACGAACCGGCCGTATCAGAAGGCGATGGAGATCCACTACGTCGTCGAGAAGATCCGCAGCTTTGCCGGAACACGCTTCGATCCGCGCGTCGTGGAAGCCTTCGCGAACGCGGTCCAGCGCGGTGACATCACCATCGACGATCAGGTGCGGGGCGCTGCGTAGCGTGCTGTTCGCGGACATCCTGAACGGCGTCCTGGAATCGACACACGGTGCGATCGGCGCGGTGTTTCTCGACTCCGAGGGGGAGAGCGTCGAGGTGGTGACGGCGCGGCCATTCGAGACCGACGATCACGATCTTCGCGTCATCGGCGCCTATGCCGGCATCTTCATGTCGCAGCTTCGTCGCGTCGCAAGCACGACCGAGGGCGGGGACGTGGCGCGCTTCAAGTTCGATTTCGCGGCCAGCAGGATCTTCTGCTGCAATCTGCATGAGGGCTACTACCTGGTGCTGATCGTCGATGCCGGTGCGGTCGAGGGGATCGTCTGGAAGCGGCTGGATGAGTGCCGGACGGCGTTGCTGCGGGAGATGTCATGACGATTCGTTGGCTTGCTGCCTGCACAGACCGGAAGTCACGTTGAACCGCGCTCTCGTGATCGTTTCTCTTGCCACGTTCGCTGCGGGCTGCCGCGCCGGCTCGCAACCTGCGAAGGCGCAACCGCAGACGAAGGCAGAGATGCGCACGATCGATTCAGGCAACGTCCAGCCGGCCACGATCGACGCACCGCCGGTGCTCACCGACGAGGCGCCGCCGCTGAAGACTGCGACCAATCTCGCCCAGGCCGACGCTCCACCGCCGCCAACGCCTCAGGACGAAGCGCTCCGCGCGGCCCTCCCGTTCGCCCCTGCCATCGCCATGGATGCCGTCGACGGCAGCAAGATCTCGATCCGCGCCTCCACGCCGACCACCGAATACAAGAACAAGCTCTACTACTTCTCGTCCGAGGATCACAAAAGAACGTTCCTGGCGAACCCGGAGCAGTACACGAAGGGGTTGTTTTCGCACTTGTGAGGTTTTGCGGGGGTGGGGTGTCGGGGGTGGGGTGTGGGAGAGAGCGCTGATGGAGAGCTGGTTGAACGATAGCCGATCTACCGCGGTTCCCACGCTGCGCGGCGAGTGCTTACGTATTCGTTCGCCTGAATGACAGAATTGCGAATCGTGTGAAGCTGTGTGACGCGAAAGCCCAGAAACTGATGACCGGCACTGAGCCGTGCTATCGCCTGTTGCGTCTGACCATCTTGAAGGAACCCTACGGTGAGGTTGTCTCGAGTTGAAAAGGTGACTTCCGTGTAGTCTCGGGCACGAACAGCCATGTCTGCGGCGCAAGAGATTATGAAGTTCAATGCGTTCAGAAAATCGTCAACCTCATCGGAGTCGAGAAACGCCACCGACCCCAGGCGG
>DATLVW010000579.1:0-6485 GCA_035577085.1 Thermoanaerobaculia bacterium | reverse complement strand
GAGGGACGCTCATCCTTTGCCAGCTACGTGGCCATCGTGGTCCGCCGGCTCTTCCTCGACCAGAAGCGCTCGGAGGGTCGTTGGTATCCCTCGGCGGAAGCGACGCGGCAGGGTGACGCCGCAATCACCCTCGAGCGCCTGCTTCATCACGATCGTCGGCCGCTCAGCGAAGCGTTGAGCATCACGAAAGCGCAGCACCCCGAGGCCGACATCGCACAGCTCGAAGCCACCGCAGCGTCGCTCCCCGAGCGCGCACCGCGTCCCCGGCTCGTGCCCGTCATCGATGGCGACGAGGATCGGTTCGCGAGCTCGTCGTCCGCCGATGACCGCATCCTGGCCGCCGATCTCAACCGCGCCTCGGATCGGACTTCTCACGCCGTCCAGGAAGCGCTCGCCGCGATGACGGCAGAGGACCGCGTCACCCTTCGCCTCCGGTTCTCCAAAGGCATGGCCATCTCCGATATTGCCCGCGCCCTCGGAGTGGCGCAGCGCCCGCTCTATCGCCGCGTCGAGTCGATGCTCAAGGATCTCCGCGCGTCACTCGAGCGCGCCGGAATCGACGCCGCGGAAGCGGCCAATCTCGTCGCCTCCGCCGGCGATCGGCTCGATTTCGGCCTGCAATCGGGGAAAACGGACCCCGATCAGCCGTCCGAACAATCGGAGACGCGATGAGCAGCCCGACCCAGCACCTCGATCCCGAAACCCTCGCCGCATTTGCGGAAGGGCAGCTCGATGCGGCAGGTCGCAAAGAGGTGATCGCACATCTCGATCAATGCGAGGAGTGCCTGAACGACGTCGCACTCGTGATGCCCTCGGCCGGCGCCGAATCGGAGAAGCGCCGCTTCCTCCGCCCGACCTGGATCATTGCCATCGCCGCCGTCGTCGTTCTAGCCATCGCGCTTGCTGCGCTGCGGCAGGCCATTCATCCAAGCTCCCCGACGGATACCCTTGTAGCGCTGGCCCCACGCTCGGCGCGTCTGGTCGAGCCGCGCCTGACCGGCGGATTCCCCTGGGCCGGCTATCACGGCCCGATGCGTGCCACCGGCACCACTCCAGACGCGCAGCAACTCAAACTGGGCGGCGCCGCCGGAGATCTGATCGAGCGCGCCGAGCACGATCAGAGCGCCGAGGCACAGCACGCCGCCGGCGTCGCGATGGTGCTGGTCGAAAAACCGGACGAAGCGATCGCCAAACTGGAGACCGCCGCCCGCGCCTCGCACGACGCGAAGTCGTGGAGCGATCTCGCCGCGGCGCGCTACGCCACCGCATCAAAGCTCGGGCGCGCGTCGCTCTATCCCGAGGCGCTCGCCGCGGCCGACGCCGCGCTTCGCATCGATGCGAACCTGCCCGAGGCGCTCTTCAATCGCGCACTCATCCTCGAGCGCCTCGGCTTGACGGACGAAGCGAAGCACGCCTGGCAGCGTTACCTCGAGACCGACTCTTCGTCAGACTGGGCCACCGAGGCGCGGTCGCGCATCGCGCAATTGCCGGCTTCAACGCAGGCATCGCAGTTCGAGCACGACCGCCCACTCCTCGAGCGCGCCGCCGAGCGCGGCGACACCGCCGCGGTGCGCCGGTACGTCGACGCACATCGGGAGCGCGCCCGCGCTTACGCCGAGGGCATCTACCTCGACAATTGGGCGGAAGCGCTGCAACGAAACGACAGCTCCGAGACAGCGCGATGGCTAACCATTGCGCGCGGCGTCGGCGACGCGCTATTCGCCATTTCCGGTGAGGCGCTGCTGCGCGACGCCGTGCGCGCCGTCGACGCGGCCACGCCCGCGCAGCAACGCGATATCGCCGCAGCGCAAGTCCTCTATTTCTCTGGCCGTACCGCCTACAGCCGCGATAGGCGCGACGATGCGGAGCGCGATCTGCTAGGCGCCGCCCAGGCGTTCGAGGCGGCGCACGATCCGATGGCTCTTCAGGCCCACTACTACGCCGCCAGCGCGCGGTTGGTGGGGAACGACATCGCCGGAGCACGCGCCCGTCTCGATCGAGTAATGGCTGCAGCCAATGCGCATCCCGAGTACATCAGCCTTGGAGGCCACGTGCGGTGGGAGCTCGGGCGCGCGATGAGCAACGATGACGACTGGCTGCAGGCGACAGTGGTGCTGGCCGAAGGAACGGCGATGTTCCGCCGGTGCGGCGAGCACGCCAGCGAAGCGACCGTCGAGATGATCCTCGCATCTGCCTACCGCGCTCTCGATCGCGATGACGACGCGTGGCTCGCGCGCTTGCAGTCGTTCGCGGCGCTGAGCGCGGAAGGCGAGTCGGAGCGTCTGGCCACGAGCATTGCGGTGGCGACGTACGCCGAGCTCGCCGTCGGTCACCGCGACGCCGCGCTCTCGCTGTCGGCGCTGGAAACCTCCATTGCGCGCGGCGGAGCGCGGCCGCAGTTCGCGATCAAGCCGCTCGTCAACCGGGCGCTGCTGCAGTCGATGAGCGGCGACACTGCCGGCGCCCTGCAGACGGCGCGCGAGGCCGAAGGACTGGCCAGGGCCGTTGCCGATCCTGAGATGCGGGCCGGTTGGAGCGCCCAGACGGACGTCGCGACGGGGGCGGCGCTGGCGGAGTCGAGCCCTGGTGCGGCAATCGAGCCGCTGACGCGGGCGATCGATTTTTACACCGCACACGGACTCGCCGCCAACCTGCCCCAACCGCTTCTCATCCGCTCGCGCTGCAGCGTTAAGAACGGAGACACGGCGGCGGCGATGCGCGATCTCGAGCGCGGAATGACTATTGTGGAGAGCCATCCGGCGCCGATACCGAGTGCCACCGCCGGAGCAGGCGTTCTTGACGCGGAGCACGCCCTCTTCACCGACGCCATCCGTCTCAGCCTCGACCGCGGCGACAAGGCGGGCGCATTCGCGCTTGCCGAGCGATCGCACGGAACGCCGGCCACCATTCGCGAGTTGCAGAGCCGCCTCATTGGCACCGGTACTGCGGTGCTGGAGATCGTGGCTCTGCCCGGCGAGGTGGTAACGTTCGCCGTCGCTGAGAACGACGCAGTCGTCGTCCGCCGCCCGGCCAACCTCGAGACGCTCGCGTCGCTCGCAGAGGAGAGCCTTTCCGAAACGGGGACCGTTGCCGCGGTCAGGCTCTATGATGAATTGATTCATCCAGTCGATAGCGTCCTCGACCGCGCGCGCGAGGTGGTGATCGTCACGGACCAGCGGCTGGCGGCCGTGCCGTTCGCGGCGCTCTATGACTCCGTCCATCGCACATTCCTCGTTGAACGATTTGCGGTGTCGGCCGCCTCGAGCGCAGGCTCGCTGCAGCCCGATGAAACGCGAACTGCAGCTCCCGCGCTCGCCGTCATTTCTCTGCCGAGCGGCGGCACGGATTCGAGGGGGCTGCCGGACGCGGAGAATGAGGTGCGCGACGTTGCCGGGCTCTACCCGCGTGCGACGACGATCCCTGCCGCCGCTGCCAGGTTCGCGCAGTTCCGAACGGCCGCCGCAGGGGCAGACATCGTACATATCGCCGGCCACACCGAGCGCCAGCCGGGCGGCGGCGAACAGGCGTTGTTGTTCGTCGGCGCAGCAGGAAAGCTCGAGCGCGTCTCATGGAAGACCATCGTCGCTTCGCCCTCGCCGAATCGTGGAGTCGTGGTGCTTGCCGCGTGCGAGACGCTTCGTCCCCCTCCCTCCACCGCGACGCGTGCGCTCAGCCTTGGCGCTGCATTCTCGGCCGCGGGAGCGAGCGACGTGATTGGCACGCTAAGCCCGATCGGCGACCGCGACGCGCGGGCTCTCTTTGGCGCACTGCATCGCCATCTGGCGGCAGGAGCACGCCCTGCCGAGGCGCTCCGCGCCGTCCAGCTGGAAGCGATCACCATCGAGAAGAGCGGCGGTCACCGGACATGGCGTGCCATCGCTCTATTGACCAGGCGCATCCCTGCGCCGCCATACAGAAAGGAGCTGCTGTCATGGGTACGCTGACCATCACCTTCTCCGGTATCTGCACGCATTTCCACGACTGCCTCCCATGGGATCAACCCGGCCCAAAGATTCCGATGCGGTCGGTGCTTCCCAATGCAATGGGCGTCTACTTCGGCATGGTGCAGCTACCACCGCCGGCCGACCCTTCGGTAGCCACCTACTACTTAATGCCGCATGTGGCACAGCTTTCCAGTCCCACTGCAGACGCCCCCCGGCGGTTGCTCTATGGCGTTCAGTTGGAGGTGGTCAACGTCGACACGACGCAACCAGAGTTCACGTTCGATTGGTCGATCCCCGGGTATCACCTCCGCGAATACGTTCCGAAGCCGGAGCCGGAGCCATCGCCGGATGTAGTTTCCAATTACAAAGCGGCGTGTTACTTCGACTTTCACTTTGGAAGCGGGAAGGTAGTGCCCAGCACAGATAACCCGCTCATGCTCACGACTCAAGTTCAATTGGCCACGAATGGTCCCCCAGTAATCAGAGTCAGCCCTTTTCCCGGATCGCCCGCGGGGGGAGATCCCTGGTTTATCCAAACGGAAACCCTGTTCGTGGCCAACCAGGACTTCGACGCGGACGTGGAAGACAAGCCCTTCGACTTCATGCTCAACTATCTGGTGACCCAACAGGGCCTTCCACAATTGTTGACGGAAAATATGCCCGGCATGGAAGACGGTCTGGAGGAACTGACGCCGGCAGTGCTCGGGAAAAGCATGGTCGATTTGGGCGTAGCAATCCTGAATCTGCCCCCTCCATCCGCCAGCGGCCAGCAGGGAAACTCCTCCGCGGCTGCTTTGTTTGAACGTTTGCCCTTCCAATCCTTCGTGGATCTGGATCAGTCGTGTTCGGATAGTCACTTTCCATGAAGGGGCCGGGCGACGTCATGAGCACGCTGACCCCAGTAGGCGACCGCGTCGCGGGGCTTCTTTTCGGCGCTCTGCACTGCCATCTCGCTGGGGTGAGCGTCCTGCCGACGCGCTCCGCGCCGGGCAGAAGCCACCAACACACAGAAGACCTTCGGCGGCCGCCGGGACAGTGTGCCATCGCCTTATGACCAGGCGCATTCCCGCGCCGCAACACAGATAGGAGCTGCGTCATGGGTCGGCTAACGATCACCTTCTCAGGCATCTGTACACATTTCTACCGGTGCATTCCCGTCGGGGCAGGCCCCAACACAATTCCGCTGCGGTCGGTGCTTCCAAATGCCTTGGGCGTCCACTTCGGCATGGTCCGTCGTCCAGAGACGGAGGCGAACGATCCTGTGCAACCGATGTACTACCTCATGCCGCACATAGCAGTTGTTGCCGACACAGAGACATTGACACCCTTCACACAGAGCAACTATCTCTATGGCGCTCAGTTGGAGGTACTCAATCCGGACCCCCTCCAGGGAATCTTCGAATTCGATTCGTCGCTCGCCAACGGTTATCACCTTCCCGACTTCGTTTCCCCCGACTCTGGCATTCAGCCGTCGCGTGATGTAGTTCAAGACGGCAACGCGGCGTGTTACTTCGACTTTTTCTATGGAAAGGGCCAGGTAGAGGGGGACACTAATCTTACGACAGTCGTTACAATCGAGACCGTTGCGATACCTCCCTTTGATGATACTCCGAGAGTCCGGATCACACCTTTTGAAAGTTCTCTGATGGAAGGCCCGGTTGACTGGACAGTCGACACCAACGAACTGTTCGTGTCTAACCAGGACTTCGACGCCAGCGCGGAAGACAAGCCCTTTGACTTCATGCTGAACTTCCTCACTACGTTTCCCGGCATTCCAAGATTCTTGACCCAAAACGTTCCCGGCATGACGAGTCTTCTAACGCCACTGACACCGCCGTTGCTTTCAGAAAAAATGGCGACGCTGAGCGAGGCGATACGTGAGCTGGGCCCGGAGTTCCCCGTCCGCGGGAAGGAACTGCCTTCATTGGTTCAGTGGCTCGCCTCTCGAATCATTTCGCAGGGAGTAGATCTCGACGCGTCATGCTCGGATAGTCACTTTCCTTGAAGGAGCTGATCATGCCGCGCTCGTAGGCCGGTTTATCCAGCCTAAGGGCCGCCGTCCGCCGAAATCGACACCCGATCGAACCCTCCTCGTGGGTGTGCGCGTCCATTACGCCGGCGGAGATTTGGCCCCATGGAAGACCGCCTCATCGACACCAGCGGCTTGGCCAGGGAAAGACCGCATCACGGACCGAATCGAGATCACGACACTCGCTGACATCGGCGGTACGCCATGAGCGCATCTCTTCAGCAATTCTGGCACTATGATGGTGGGATTCCGCCTATGCATCCCCCGCAGTTGTTCGAGGCGAACCTCGATGTGATCGAGCGTGCGATCACGCAGGTTGCGCGTCAGGTCCGCCTGCGCGGCGCGGACGCGGAGGACTTCGCCTCGTCTGTGCGGATCGCACTGCTCGCCGACGACTGCGCAGTCCTTCGCAAGTTCGAGGGACGCTCATCCTTTGCCAGCTACGTGGCCATCGTGGTCCGCCGGCTCTTCCTCGACCAGAAGCGCTCGGAGGGTCGTTGGTATCCCTCGGC
>DATLVW010000578.1:0-2309 GCA_035577085.1 Thermoanaerobaculia bacterium | reverse complement strand
CTGTTGGACGACGCGTTCCGCGAACGCACGCTCGCGCCGAAGCTTCACGATCCAGCGTTGCGAGACTCGATCGAACACCTCGACGATGTGCTTCCCACTGCGACGAGGCAAGCACTCGTGCGCCAGTTCGACATGCACTTGAGCACGCGCCTCGGCCGGATCTGGTTTGGCTTGTCGCCGGCGGCGATCGCGCGCCTCGTGCCTCAGAGGGCGGATGCGCGCATCGTGATCGGCAACTTCGGCCCGTCGCTCCTGCTCTCGCCGTCGCTCGCGCGGACGCAGGCGGTGAATCGCCTGATCGATGTGCTGACGGCAACGATGGTGAATGCGAGCCCTGTCGCCACGCTGCTCCTCATCGAAGAAATCGGCACGATCATCCGCCACACGGCGGTCGCGAGGTTCCTGCTCGAAGGCTTGCGGACGCTCCGCTGGAAGCTGCTCTCCATCGTTTGCTGCGCGCAAGACCCGACGAACGCGATTCCGAAAGATGTGCTCCATGCGCTGCTGCTCAACATGCGGTGGCTGCTCGCCTTCGAGAGCGGTCGGGAGGATGCCTCGATCCTGCTCCCGTATCTTCCACCACGCGCATCTGAAGCTGAGCGGAAGTCGGCATTCCTCGCCGAGATGGCGACCTTGCCGCCACAGCATTGCTACTTCCTGCGCAAAGGACTTCCGCCACTGCGGATGAAGACCCGCGATCTGCCCGACCCAAAAACATCGGGCAAGAGTCGCGATGAGTTGCTCGACATCTTCTACCAAGCAATCGCCTCGCACTCGATGGTGCGCGTCGTTGATGCCGAGCGCCTGATCGATGAGGAGGAGCGGGATTGGGCCACCGGCGACATCCCGCCTCAGAGCCCACGGAACGCATCAGGACCAGCCAAGGACACCATGCGGACGGTTGATGACCTCTTCGCACTCCTCGGCCGAAATAAGGGAACGGGAGACCCACCATGATCCTCTTCGGAAAGCCCATGCGCCTCATCGCGCTTGCAGGGCTCTATATCCTTGCCTCGCCCGTCTACGCCGTCCTCGGCGTGCGCAAGCTGGTGAAGCTCATCCAGACGCGACGAACGCTCGCGAGTGGCGAGATCGCTTGCCCGCACTGCGGGGAAAGGAACGTTCTCGACATCCTTGCGACCTGCGGGAAGTGCAAGGTCACGGAGTACGGCAACCGCCTCCGGTGCAATGCCTGCGGGGAGATCTCCAAGGGCTTCGAGTGCGATGCCTGCGGCGTCACGATCCGGGTACTCTAGCCGTGGCAGGCCGACTCCTTCCTCGCGACCTCGCTGCGCTGACGACCATCGGCATCCTCCGCATGCTGACGCGGACGCAACTCCAAGCATGGCACTTCGAGACTGTCTCAGAAACCGTCGTCCGACGCTTCATTGATCGGATGTTCGAGCGCGGCTATCTCGGCCAGGAGCGCATCAACCGCAACGGCGTTCAAGTGGTCTGGCTGACGCAGGCGGGTGCCGACCTGCTCGTCGATCACGCTGCGGTTTCGCGCGCTGATCTTTTTCCCGCACGCGGTCCGGTTGCGGCGAAGGACTTCGACCACACGACCGCGATCATCGATGCGGCTCTGGCCGTCCAACGTCGCGGTTTTCGGTCAGACCTCATCCTACCAGCGTGGGCACTCCAACGAGCGCAGGCCGGCCGCGCCGAGGTCTTTCCTGATCTTCTCTGCCTCGCGCGACCGTCCGCCACCAACCCCGGAGCCGTGCTGGCCGTCGAAGTCGATCTGGGGGGTGAGCCGATCGGGAGTGTGCTCGTTCCGAAGACGGAAAAGCTGGCGGCGTTCCTCGCGCCGTATGGCGGATCGACGCTGGCGATCCTGCTCCTCACGGTTGGGAGTAGGCGGCGGGCAGCCATGGAGCAGGCGCTGCGGAAGCTCGTCATCTCGGTTCCAATCTCGATCGAAGAACTTGCCAATTTCATCTGAGAAAGTGTTCGGTCCAAGTGTTCGGGCCAGGGAACACTTTCGTGACAGGTAACCGCTGCTATTTCAATGAGATATGCCCGTTGCAACCAGGGCGTATTAGGGCTCGACCTTGTATATTGTGATCGTGTCGCTCAACTGGACTCAACTGCGGTCGTGGGATGGCTCTCAGAACAGGGCGTTCGAGGAGCTTTGCTGCCAGCTTGCGCACGCGGAGATTTTCCCTGCGGGTTCGCTGTTCACGCGAAAAGGCACGCCCGACGCTGGCGTGGAATGCTTCTGGAGTTTGCCCAGTGGTGAAGAGACAGGGTGGCAGGCAAAGTTCTTCTCTTCCTTGGACAAGACGCAGTGGAAGCAGATCGACGAG
>DATLVW010000577.1:0-7787 GCA_035577085.1 Thermoanaerobaculia bacterium | reverse complement strand
CTCTGTACTACTAACCAGCGGTTTCTGCGCGCGACGCAAAGATTTTCACCAAAACTGATTGGTTGCAGATTTGGTGGGTTTCATTTGGTTGCGGCTATGCCGCGCTGTGTCTCTGTGGTGATAGGTTTTGAATCAAATCGTCTGGCCGCTAGCTGGCGGGTAATCATCCGCGCGGACCAGGATCTCTCGTGGCTTCGAACCCTGCGACGGGCCGACGACGCCGTTGGCTTCCATGATCTCGATCAGGCGCGCGGCGCGCGAGTAGCCGAGCTTGAGGCGGCGTTGGATGTAGGAGGCGCTGGCCTGTCCGGTCGTGAGCACCACGCGCACGGCGTCTTCGTACTTCGGATCGTCGAGATACTCGATGCCGTCGGCGCCGCTCTTCTCGTCGACCACCTTCGTGATCTCTTCGAGGAACTGCGGCTCGCCCTGGTTCGCCTTCACGAAGTCGACGATCTTCACGATCTCTTTCTCGGACACGTACGCGCCATGGATGCGGCGGACGCGCGCGGTGCCGGGCGGGAGGAAGAGCATGTCGCCGTTGCCGAGGAGCTTCTCGGCGCCCTGCGCGTCGAGGATCGTGCGCGAGTCGATCTTCGACGCCACCTGGTAGCTGATGCGCGACGGGAAGTTGGCCTTGATCACGCCGGTGATGACGTCGACCGACGGCCGCTGCGTGGCGATGATCAGGTGAATGCCGACCGCGCGCGCTTTCTGCGCCAGCCGCGTCACCGAGTCTTCGACGTCCTTCGACGCCACCATCATCAGATCGGCAAACTCGTCGATGATGATGACGATGTAAACGAGCGGCTCGGGGACCTTGACCAGCTCCCCTTCCGGCCGCTTCATCGCGCGCCGATAACCATCGACGTCCTTGAGCAGCGCGTTGTATTGGTCGATGTTGCGCACGCCGCATTCGGCCAGGCAGCGATACCGGTTCTCCATCTCGTTCACGGCCCAGATCAACGCGTTCGAGGCGAGCTTGGGATCGGTGACGATGGGATGAAGAAGGTGCGGGATGTCCTCGTACATCTTCAGCTCGACCATCTTCGGATCGATCATCAGCATCCGCAGTTGTTTCGGCAGCGCTTTGTAGAGGAGCGAGACGATCATCGAGTTGAGGCCGACGGACTTGCCGGCGCCCGTGGCACCGGCCACGAGCAGATGCGGCATGCGCCCGAGGTCGGTGACGATGGCCTCGCCGTGGATGTCCTTGCCGAGGGCGAGAGTGAGGAGCGACGACTGCTGCGTGAAGGCGTCGGTGTCGATGATGTCGCGCAGCGTGATGAGCTCGCGCTTCTTGTTCGGGACTTCGATGCCGACCGTCGACGATCCGCTGATGCGCTCGATGCGGATCGATTCGGCCTTGAGCGCGAGCGCGAGGTCATCGCCGAGGTTCACGACCTTGGCGTACTTCACGCCGGCGGACGGCTTGAACTCGAACGTCGTCACGACCGGGCCCGGGTGATAGGCGGTGACCTCACCTTCGACCGCAAACTCCTTGCATCGGTCTTCGATGAGGCGGCCGATGTCGAGGAACTTCTTGTGGACGTCGTCGTTGATCGTGTCCTGCTTCGGACCTTCGGTGAGGAGATCGACAGGCGGAAGAAGATCGTGGGTCAGCCGCGTCTCGCGCTTCGGCGGCGCTTCTTTCAGCTTGCGCGGAACGGGACGCGGCATCTGCTGCTTCGGACGCGCCGGACGAACGGCGGGCGGATCGTCGAGGTAGAGCGGATCTTCGAATTCGCCGTCGTCGTCAACTGCGACGGGCCTTGACAACTGCGGCTTCTCCGCCTGTTGCTGCACCTCGGCCCACAAGGTCGATGGATCGTGCGAGGGCTGTTTCGACAGCTCTTCGGCAGCTTTGCGGAGATCGGCCTTCGTGACTTTGCGGATCTGGAATCGGCCGGCGCCTTTGACTTCCCGCACGATCGGTCCGGCGCCGGGCATCGAGGAAGGCATCTCATCATCAGCGACGAGACGCAATGCGGGGGCGTCTTTTTCGAGATGCTTGCGGACGAGCGCCGTCTTCATCTTGTCTTTGCGGCGCCGTTCGGTGAAGCGCGCCCATTGCAGGGAGATGGCGCGGCCAAGCCCGAGGAGCTTCTGATGGATGGCCCTGAAGACGGCGGCGAGGCTGATGCGCGTGGCCAGCAGCAGTCCGACGAGCATGGCCGTGACAAGGACGATGCCCGCCCCGCTGCTGTTCAGCTTCCCCGAGGCGGCGCGGTTGAGCTCCTGGCCGAGGTAGCCGCCGGACGGAATCTGCGCGCCGCGGACCCACACTTTGCCGAACGCGAGGTCGCAAAGCGGCGGCATGGCCGCGACGAGGATCACGAAACCGATGGCCTTGGTCTGCAGGTACTCGATCTCTTTGACCCAGAAGCGGTTCCAGCCGACGACCAGCAGGGCACCGGGGAAGAGAAGCGACGCAAAGCCGAAGAAACCGACGCAGATCCAGGCGACGGTGGCGCCGTAGTAGCCGATCCAGTTGGCTACGCCGCTGTTGGTGGAGGTGTAGAACGCGGAGGAGTCGTCGGCGTGGTAGGTGAGAAGCGCGAGGGCAAGACAAATACCGGCCGCCAGGATCACGATCCCGATCAGCTCCCCCCCCCGTCTGCTCCTGGCAAATTGCAGAATTTCCATCACACCCGCCGCCACTTATCTGCAGTTGCAGAGAGTAGCAGAAAATTCGGGTGGGCGGGGGGTTGGGAGGCTGGGAGTGGTCTCGGTTCCTTGACCACCCGCGGTCAGGGAATGCTTGACACTGCGGGACGCAAGCCGCATCTTTACCGCCGGAAGGGCGCCGCAACCATCGAACCAGTGGCGGTCCCATGCGCGGGAAGATTGTCCACTACCCCATGTTGTTCAAGGCAACTTAATCCGCGATGCTCAGGCGGTTGCTAAGGGTGAAACTCAATGAGTGACGAACCGAAGACCTTCGAAGTCAGCGTAATTGCCTTCCGTGAGGACTCAGGCTGGACAGCGCTAGCGCTAGAGATGAACCTTCGTGGATACGGATCGACGGTGAAGAAGGCGATCGACGACCTTGTCGAAATGCTAGGAGCTCAGGTGAGTTTTGCTCTCCAGAAGGGCCACCCCGAAAGCGTTTGGAATCGCGCTGATGACAAGTATTGGCGCATGTTTGAAGAGGGCCGCCGAAACCGTTTCGTCGCGGAAATCTCCGGCTTCGAGCCACCAACCGATCTAGTCGCCGACATGGTTCCACTATCCCTTTTAGCGATGCAACACGGAGAGACTTGGATCGCGGCGAATGCCTAAGTTGCTTCGTTGCCGCGAGATGTTGAAGCGGCTGCGGGCGCATGACAAGCGATTCAGCGTATCCGTCGAAAGGGGCAAAGGCAGTCATCGAATGGTTGTCCTGACGACCAAAGACGGCGAGTCGCATTACCCTTTTCCGTGTCACAACGATGGTGCCGAGATAGACCGTAGGTATCTCCGCGACATCATCAACTACTTCGGCCTGCCTCCGGACATCTTTGATTGATGTTCTCAGTAAGCGAGCAACCAGCAACCTACGTCTCCAACTTCAACATCACCTTCGGCGAATCCGCGGTCACGTGCACGTTCGGTTGCAGCTCGAACGAATCGTCGGCGTCGCTTGCGCCACCGAGGAGGAGGCAGAGGCGGGCGAGCTCGCGGAAGGCGGCTGGCTCGCCGGTGAACGTCACGCCGGCGCTGTCCGTGCGCACCGTCAACGGCGTCCGCATCAGGCCATCGAGCGCCATCATCGCCAGGTCGTAGTTCATTCGTCCTCTCCGCGATAGACGACGGAGTTCTTTTCCGTCTCCTGCAGCACGACTTCGTACAGCGCTCCCTCGGTGATCGCGGGCGCCAACTGCCTCCAGAAAGACTGCGCCAGGTTCTCGGCGGTCGGGATCACACCATGGAGAAACTCGACGTCTTCGTTCAGATTCGTGTGGTCGACGCGATCGATGATCTGCTTTCGAACGATGTCCTTGAGCCGCTTCAGATCGATGACCATGCCGGTCTCGGGATCGATCTTTCCTTTCACGCTGACCGTGATCACGTAGTTGTGGCCGTGACCTTTCGGGTTGTCGCACTTGTCGTAGATGCGGCGGTTCCAATCGGCGTCGTAGCCGGGGTTGTGCAGCCGGTGCGCGGCGGAGAATGTGAGTCTGGCGGTGACGATCATGAGCGTGGAATCTATATCGTCAGGCCTGCGAGCGCGGAACGAATCTCATTCTGCTGTCCCTTCAGCGTTTCGCGCAGCTTGGCAAAGCGCGCGTCACTTTGCATGAATCCGAAGAGAGGATTGGCGAGCACGTAGCTGGCCGTCGGCTCTTTGCGCGCGGCGGCGTGCTCGAGTGCATCGTCGACGCCCTTCGTGTCGCCAGCCATCGCCGCGATCTCGCCGGCAGTCGTCCAGTAGTCATCGCCCGGCTTCGAGGCAGCAGAAGCCGCCTTCATCTCGGCGTCGGCGAGCGTTTTGTTCGATGACTGCGCGGCGATGTACGCCTTCAGAATGTGCGCTCCGTAGTTGGGATCCATCTGCTCGACCTTCTTCAGCTCGACCTCGGCGACCTCCGTCGAATGACGAAGCACGGCGATCCGCCCGATCTTCAACGCGAGCGCCGGGTTGTGCGGCTGGTGCGTCTCGAGGTCGTAATACATGTCCACTGCGTTGTCGATGCGCCCCGAGGACACGAGCACGTCCGGCGCATGCAACGCACTGGCGTCTGATCCACCGAGGCGGGTAAGAGCGGCTTTGAAGAGGGTGTGGTCGCCGGAAGCAAGGGAGTAGCGACCGATGGTGTTGAGCGCTTCCGCGTCGGAATGGTCGTGACGCAGCACCGCGCCAAAGCCGTTGAATGCCGCGGGGAGATCGCCGGCAGCGAGACTGGCACGCGCGACGTGCCGCGCCGCATCCACGTTTGTCGGATCCAAAGCCAGGACCTGTTTCGCCGCCGCGAGCGCGTCCGGGCCGTTGCCGCGCGCATCGAAGAAGCGAAACGCGAGCAGCTCGGTGGGCAGGAAGTTCGGATCTGCCTTGAGCGCGACACGCAGCGCGACCTCGGCGCGGGTATCGTCGCCGACGGCATGCGAGGCCACGGCGTCCGCAAACGCGTTGGCCGCCTCGGCGCTGGCGGGAGGCCGCGGGGGAATCTTCAGATCGCCGGCGACCCAGCCGACCACCGCCTGAATCCCGCCGGCGGCGTCTAGCAATGGGGTGGCGGTTCCCTTCTTCACGACCTTTCCGTCGGTGACGGCGATGATCTGTGGCGAGGCGCCTGCGACCGTCAGCGCCGCGGTGTACGCGGTGACATCGGAACCCTTCGCATCGACGATGCGCAGTTCGGGAAAGGCGCGAAGAACTTCGATCGAAGCGAGACGGATCGCATCCGCCCGCTGTTGGAGCGCGGGATCGGCCGGCGTGACCGAGAAGGGCTCGATGAACACTTTGCGCGGCGTGGCCGCGGACGCCTGCGGAAGACCGGTGTGTCGAGCGATTGCCACCGCCGCCGGCTCTTCGCGCCTGCCGCGCAACCAAAGAAACGCCGCCGCGGCCGCAAGAATCACGAGAGCAGCGATCGCGATCGCCGCCAGTTGCGTACGTTTCTTCTTTTGCGCAGCGCGCGCCGCCGTCGCCGCCTCGGCCTCCGCCTCCGCGGCGAGGCGCGCAGAGTCGTCCGCCGCAGCGGCCGCGTGGGCCGCATTCTCCGCCACCTCAATATCCGGCGCGATCTCAAAGAGCTTCACGCCGGCCCGCGCTCTGGCGTCGCGCAGCCGCACGGTCGCACGCCCTTTCTTCGTCACGGCCTCCGTGATGTAGAGCTTCTGCGGTTCGATCTGATCGAGAATCTCGAACGCTTTGTCGACCGTAGCGCCGGCTGGCGATCCATCACGGGTCTCCAGCTCGCCCGCGTGAAGAAGCAGGCGCACCGGAATCGGCGTGCCATCCTGCTGGTCGGGAGAAAAGTCGAACTCCGCTTTGCGTCCCGCCTCGAAAGCACTCTCGAGCGACGGCAACTCGCCAACGAAACGCGGCCCGAACGGATCGACGACCTGGCCGTCGAAAAGATAGATCGCCTCGCCGAGAATCTGCTGCATCCGCGCGGCTGCTTTCGACGCCCCGGCAGGATCGACCGCGTTCATTTCCTGGAAGTTGGCGATGTCACCGGCGAGAATGATCGACTGCCGCGTCTGTGCGGCGTGACGGGCGGTGGCGACGGCATGGAGCGCGGCCCTCCCCATCTCGTTCGCCCATGTCACGACCTCGGCGTCCGCTTTCACGACGTCGTCGATGATCGCCTTCATGTCTTTGTGGCGGCGATAGGGATCCTTGTAGAAGCACTTCCCCATCACGCTGAGCACGGCGGCGTCGATCGCAGGATTGAGCGCCTTGGGTGACGGCGGCTGTTCATCGACGATCTTGCGGGCGATCTCCGCCGCGCTGGGCGCAAGGTAGGGCCGGCGTCCCGTTGCGATCTCGTACATTAGGATGCCGAGGGAGAACACATCGGTCTGCACGGTGACCGGCTGGTTGATGATCTGTTCCGGCGCCATGTAGCTGACGGCGTCGGGGTCGGTTCCCTTGAGCGCGAATGCCGAGCCAAGCCCCTCGCGCCGCGGCAGGAACGTCATCGAATTGAGGCCGGCGATCTTGACCTGCCCGTTGTCCGCAACGAGCACGGAATCGCCGGCGATGTTCAGATGCAACACGTTCTTCGCGTGCATCAGCTTCAGCGCATCAGCAAGCTGGTAGGCGATGTGGAAGAACTCCGTCCGTTCGGCCGCATGTCCGCGAAAGACCGCAGCGACGGGCCGCCCTTCGAACCACTCCATGACGAGAATGAGCGCGTCGTCCGCCGGCAGCACGTCGATGTTGGTGACGAGCGATGCGTGATAGATCGCCGCGCCCTGCCGCATGTCGCGGATGACCATCTCGCGCCGGGCGGGATCGCGCGGCAGCTGCTTCGTCAGAATCTTGACGGCAACCGGCTTGCCGCTGCGCGTATCTTCCGCGCGCCAAACCGTCACACTAACGCGCTCGATCAGCCGATACGAGAGAACAGTCCCACCGGGCACGAACGGATCGATGGCAGACATTGGGTGAATTATAGACGTGGGGTGTGGGGTGTCGGGGGTGGGGGGTGGGAGAAGAGGCCGGCTGTCGTCTCGATGGCTTTGACTTGGCCCATCAAGTCAGGTGTCATCCCTGAGACTGCCGGAGTGGCTGTGCCTGTCAACGACCTAACCATCGCGTTTTGATGCATTTGGTCGCATTGACATCCGGAATGGCGTGAGCGTAGATTATGCGCGGCGTTTCAATTGTTCTATATCGCGAGTTGAAATCACGAGAACCAAGCCAATGACCACGCAGGCTTTAGCAGATAGGGGGGGGTCCACACCCGAAGCGAGCACGATGGAGGTCGTGGACCGTGTTCGCAGCGCTTTGAGCAATCCGCAGTGGGACTTCCGCACGATTGGTGGCATCGCCCGCGATACCAAACTTTCGCGTGAGCAAGTGGAGCGCGTTCTTGCTGATCATCAGGATCTCTTCCGTCAGTCCCATCTCACTCGCAACGGTGCACCTCTCTACACGTTGCGTGAAAAACCGGAGAGTTTGCGCGAACGCTATGCCGAGTTGCGCGACTTCATCGCATCACCAGTGATGTATCGTCGGTGAGCGGTATCGAAGCATTCTCGTGGGGCCTCTTCGGCGGATTCATCGCCGAGGCACTCACTTGGTACAAAGATCGCCGCAATCCGACAACAGCCTTGCCGTGGCGGAAATACTGGTT
>DATLVW010000576.1:0-11229 GCA_035577085.1 Thermoanaerobaculia bacterium | reverse complement strand
CCTATCGCGGCGTGCGCCTTCGCGCGCTCTTCAACTCGCGCCGCTACACGGACCTGCTTGCGGAGACCGCGCACGTCCAGCTCACCGACCCGTCGCTGATCCTCACGCGTGCCCGCGCCGCGTGGCGTGCCAACCAACCGGACGCGTTCCTGGCGGGATTGCGTCAAGTCGAGAAGCGTTTCCCGAAAACCAGCGAAGCAGCCGAGGCGAAGATCCTGCGCGCGAAGTACTACGTGACGGACGAGGTGAATTACGACCTGGCCATCTCCAACCTCGAAGCCGCCATCGCCGCCGGCGACCTCGGCAACGAAGGCGAGAACCTCTGGACTCTCGGGTGGACCTACTTCCGCGCCGGGCGCGACGACGACGCCCTCCACACCTTCGGCCGCTACATGACGCAGTACCCCGACGGCGACTACCTATCAAACTCGCTCTTCTGGGCAGGGAAGATTCACGACCGCCGCGGGAAGCGCGAGCTCCGCGACACCGCCTTCCATGAGCTCGAAATGCGGTACCCGTACAGCTACTTCAGCTTTCGCGCGCGCCAGATCGCGGGCGAGCCGGTGCTGGCGCCGAACGAAGTCACCAACGGCAACGTCTTCCCGGACATCGACGGCCAACTGGCATCAGTGAACGAGCCGCGCCTCGACTCCGTGCGCGAGCTGGCGTGGCTGGGGCTCTATCGCGAGGCAACGCGCGAGATGAAATCGCTCGCCGCCGCCTACCCCACCAACCTCGGCATGCAGTTCATGCTCGCCGATCTCTACGTGCAGGGCGGCGAGCCGTTTTCGGCCAACAACGTTCTGCAGAAGAAGTTCCGGCAGTTCGTCCGCCACGGCGGCACGAACATCCCGCATCGCTTCTGGGAGATTCTCTTCCCGCTCAACTACTGGGACACGATCAAGAGCGAGTCCGAGAAACGCCAGGTAGATCCATACCTCATGGCGTCGATCATCCGTCAGGAGACCGGATTCGAGCCGACGACCGTCTCCAATGCCGATGCCGTGGGCATCATGCAGATCATGCCGGCAGAGGCCGCCAAGATCGCAACCGCGGCAGGACTCCCTGCGCCGACGCGCGAACAACTCTTCGATCCGAAGGTCAACATCGCCATCGGCGTGGCCGAATACACGCAAAAACTGGCCGCCGTCCACGGCAATCAAATGCTGGCAATCGCTGCCTACAACGCGGGTGAAGATGCAGTTGGCAAATGGATTGCTCAAACGCCGGTCGATGATGAGGACCTGTTTGTCGAATCGATTCCGTTTGCGGAAACGAGGCTCTACGTAAAGACCGTCAGCCGGAACCGATACGAGTATCGGCGGATTTATGAGGCACCAGCAAAGCCGTAAGTTGCTTTACCTGTCGTACACCACGGTCACCTTCCTCCTTTTCGCCACCGCGGCACGCGCCGCTGCTCCCACGCAGCTCATTCTCCAGCGCGACCGCCAGGCCAATCTCACGGAAGACATCAAAGGTCCAATCGACCTGACCATCGTTCCCGGCATCGACGATGCGCGCGTCACCGTCTCTGTCGATGGCCAGAAGCTTGTCGAAGGCCTTCGCTCGCCGTGGCACGTCCCCGTCGACTTCGGACCTCTTCCCGTACAGCACAAGATCGCGATCGCCGCTGTAGGCGCCGACCGCCAGCGCGTGCAATGGCAGACGATGGTCAACAAGGGCCATCAAACCCTGGGCGTGAAAATCGAGCCGGTCGATGTCGCGAACCGCATCTTCGAGGTGAATGCGACGTCGCCGGATGAAGACCCGATCGCCGAGGTCTCGGTTTGGGATGGCGGGCAGGCGGTTGTGACGGTCAAGGAGCCTCCATACCGTTTCACGATACCGGCTGAAGCCTTTGCACAGAGAAGCGTGCAGGTGACGGCGCGAACGAAGTCGGGCGCCGAGGCTGCCGACTTCTGGTCGGCCGCCGGCGACGTCAAGAGCGAGTCGCTCGACGTCCGCACGGTTCCGCTGTTCGTCTCGGTCGTGGACAACAACGGCACCGCGCGCGACGACATCGATCAGGCGTTGTTCAAAATCGTCGACAACGGCACCGAGGCGAAGATCCTGCAGATCGGCAAGGCGTTCGACCAGCCGATCTCGATCGCGCTGCTGCTCGACGCCTCGGCAAGCATGCTTTACGAAATGCCGAAAGCGACGCGCGCCGCCGCCCGCTTCGTCGAAGGAACGCTGAAACCCGGCGACCGTTGCGCAGTCTTCTCGATACGCTCCACGCCACGCCGTGAAGTGGCGCTGACGAGCGATCTGGCCGCAGTCGGACAGGCAGTCAAGAATCTGAAAGCAAGCGGACAGACCGCACTCTACGACGCCATCTCCACGGCAGAGCGCGAGTTGCGCGATGAGAAGAACCGCCGCGCCATCGTCATCCTGACCGACGGCGGCGACACATCATCGATCGCCACATTGGACGAGACCGACCGCCTGACCAAGGAAGCCGGCGTCCCCATCTACGTCATCGCCTATCAGAGCGGCGATCCCGACGACGATCCCCACGACCTGAACCGCCTCCAATACCTGGCCGGCGAAACCGGTGGTTTCCTCGTCACCGCCTCGGCCCAAAATCTCCAGGCCAAATACACCGACATCGAAAAAGACCTCCGCGCGCAATACGCGATCGTCTATCAGATCAGCGACCTGGCACGACACAACCAATGGCGCAAGGTGCATGTGATGCTCAAATCGCCGACGCTGACGGCGAGGACGATCAGGGGGTATTTCGCGCCGTAGGAAGAGCGAGAGTCGTCTCTGGGTAGTGGGTCAATTTGAAAAACCGATCACCACAGAGGCACAGAGGTCACGGAGGTTCCCTCTGTGTTCTCTGTGTCTCTGTGGTTGCCTTTGCTTCGGCGCGCACGCAGGTGCGAGATGTTCGTTCGCCGCGCATAGAATCCCCGGCGCATGACTGAGCGAAACGACAGGCTGCTGGCGCAAGTCCGCGCGGAGCTGGCGCGGACGAAGGCGTTTCGCGCGATCGGGAAGAGGATCGCGGAGGAACGGCTCGACATCACCGGCACCGCGGTCGAGGCACGGGCACTGCTGCTGGCGACGCTTCAGGACTCGACAGCGCAGCGGATGGCAATTGTCGTTCCGGGCGATGCGGCCATCGATGACTTCGAGTCCTCGCTGAAGCTGTTTCATCGCGATCCGCAGTGCGTGTCGTCGTATCCATCCCCTTCGCTCTCGCCGTATCAGGATCTGTCGCCATCGCTCGGCGTGGCGCGCAACGAGATTCGGGCGCTGGGAATGCTGATCGACCGGAGCGTCGACGTGCTGCTCGTGCCGGCGCGTGCCCTGTTTTCGCGGCTGCCGCATGCCGAGGAGTTTGCCGCGCGCGTCGTGAAGGTGGCCGAGGGGGACGAGCTGGATTTGCGCGTGCTGCTGGAGCGGCTCGTCGAGAACGGTTTTGTGCGCACGGATCTCGTCGGCGAGGCGGGCGAGTTCGCGTTTCGCGGCGGCATCCTCGATCTCTTTCCGCCCAACACCGCCAAGCCGGTGCGCGTGGAGCTTTTCGGCGACACCGTCGATTCGCTGCGCTGGTTCGACGTCGAGACGCAGCGCTCGGAAGAGGCCAGTGGCTCGGTGACCGTTCTGCCGATGACGCAGTTCCCGGTCACGCAGCCGATGCGCAGCGCGCTGGCGCGCCGCCTGTCGCTCGACTTCAACGATCCGATCTACAAACGCGATCTCTCCGACAAGATCGAGCGCATCAACGAGAACGGCACCTTTCCGGGCATGGAGCACTACCTGCCGGTGGCTACCAACACCGTCTCGTTCTTCGACTATCTCGATCCTGCCGAATGGATGCTCGCGCTCATCGAGCCGGACCAGATCACGACGAACGTGGCGAAGTTCGAGTCGCTGCTATCCAACGAGTACGAGGCGGCGTCCGAAAAGGGGCGCGCGGTTTACCGGCCGGAGAAGTTGACGACAGCGGGGACGGATGTGCTGGCGTTACTGGGGACGGCGCGAATTGCGTTCAGTGAGGTGCATGTGGGAGCGCCGCACGATCGGCGGCGAGACGCCGCCGGGCCAGCCGGCGGGACGGCAGCGCTCCAGCCGGACTTTGAGGAGTTGCGGCTGCGAGCGCCGCAGGTTGACCGGTACACCAACCGGCTGCCTGAGTTCACGAACGATGTGAAGCGTGGGCACGAGAAAGGGCGGCGGCAGGTTTTCTTTGCGGCCACGAAAGGTGGGCGGGAGAAGGTCGAGCGGCTGCTGAAGGAGTTCGACGTTGTCTTTGTCGATGACGCCGCCGAGGGCGCAGGTACCAAGGGCAAAGCCGAGCTGGGGAGCGAGATTCTTCTCGCTGCCGGTGCCCTTCCCCGCGGCTTCGACTTCGAAGAACCGAACCTCACCATTTACTCGGAGTGGGATCTCTTCGAGCCGCCGACTTCGACGCGCGTCGGCGGGAAGAAGCGCACGACCGAGGCGTTCGTCACCGACCTGCGCGACCTGAAAGTCGGCGACTACATCGTTCACGTCGATCACGGCGTGGGGCGGTTCCACGGCCTGCAGCGCATCCCGTTCGGGCCGACCGAGCGCGAGGTGATGGAGATCGAGTACTCCGGCGGCGGCAAGCTGCTGATGCCGATGGAGAACCTGAATCTCATCCAGCGCTTCTCCGGCGGCGCTGACACGCAGCCGAAGCTCGACCGCCTCGGCGGCACGGCCTGGGCGCGCACGAAAGCGTCGGTCAAGAAGGCGATGCGCGACATGGCCGACGAGCTGCTCAAGCTCTACGCCACGCGGCAGATGGTGCAGGGGCACGCATTCTCGAAGGACTCACCGTGGCAGTTCGAGTTCGAGGATGCGTTCGAATTCGATGAGACCGAGGATCAGGAATCGGCGATCGATGACGTGAAGTCGGATATGGAATCGCGCAAACCGATGGACCGCTTGCTCTGCGGGGACGTCGGTTACGGCAAGACTGAAGTGGCGATGCGCGCGGCGTTCAAATCGGTGATGGATGGCAAGCAGGTGGCCGTCCTCGCGCCGACCACCGTCCTCACCTACCAGCACTACCGCACGTTCCTGCGCCGCTTCGCCTCGTTTCCGGTGACCATCGAGCTGCTCACGCGCTACTACACGCCGAAGGAACAGAAGGAGATCCTCAGGAAACTGGAGACGGGCGAGATCGACATCATCATCGGCACGCACCGCGTCCTGTCTAAGGACATCAACTTCAAGGATATCGGCCTTTTAGTCATCGACGAAGAACAGCGCTTCGGCGTCGGCCAGAAAGAAAAGCTCAAGCAGATCAAGAAAGCGGTCGACGTGCTCTCGATGTCCGCCACGCCCATTCCCCGCACGCTGCACATGTCGATGGTGGGGATCCGCGACATCTCCGTCATCGAGACGCCACCCAAGGACCGGCTGGCGATTCAGACCGCGGTCGTGCCGTTCAGCGACGACTTCATCCGCGAAGCGATCGAGTTCGAGGTCGGACGCGGCGGGCAGGTCTTCTTCGTCCACAACCGCGTCGAGTCGATCTACGCGATGAAGGAGTATCTGGAGAAGCTCGTTCCCGGTCTGCGCGTCGTCGTCGGACATGGGCAGATGGAGGAGCGCGAGCTGGAGCGGGCCATGCTCGCCTTCATCCAGCGCGAATACGACGTGCTCCTTGCAACGACGATCATCGAGAACGGTATCGACATCCCCGCCTGCAACACGATCCTCATCAATCACGCGGAGCGTTTCGGCCTGTCGCAGCTCTACCAGCTTCGCGGCCGCGTCGGTCGCAGCGACCGGCTGGCGTTCTGCTATCTGCTCGTGCCGAGCGACAAAGTTCTCACCTCCGACGCCCGCAAGCGCCTCGCCGCGATCCAGGAGTTCTCCGACCTCGGCGCCGGCTTCCGCATCGCCGCGAAAGACCTCGAGATCCGCGGCGCCGGCAACATTCTCGGCGGCGAGCAGTCCGGCCAGATCGCCGCCGTCGGCTTCGAGATGTACACGAAGCTGCTCGAGGAGACGATCCGAGAGATGAAGGGGGAGCGCATCGAGGAGGAAGTGGAAACCTCCATGAACCTCGGCGTCGACATCTACATCCCCAAGAACTACATCAGCGAAGAGAACCTGCGCATGACGTTCTACAAGAAGATCGCCTCGGCATCGACAGACGATCGCCTCGAACAGATCCGCAACGAGATGCGCGACCGCTTCGGCGCACTACCGGCGAACGTCGAGAACCTCCTTCACTTCGTGCAGGTCAAGCGCTTCGCGCAGCAGATGGGCGTGATCTCGATCGTCCGGGAAGGCGCGCGTGCGGTCGTGAAGCTGACGGCACAGGCCAAGGTCGATCCGAACAAACTGCTCATGCTCATCCAGCAAAACCCGCAGGTGAAGTTCACCCCGAACGGCGTGCTGATCTTCCCGCTCAAGGTGCAGGGACCCGAGGTGATCGACGAGATCGAGGCGACATTGAAGGGACTCGCTTGAATTGCGGCGCGCTGGGCGCGCCGCGTTGTCGGTTCTCAGTTGTCGGTTGTCACCATCGTCGCGAAGTGACACAACCAACCGAACAGCGACAACCGATAACGCGCGAAGCGCAAGATCAATATCCGATCAAGGTCAGTTCGTCCGGCGAAAAGTTAGCGGAAGCGATCGATACCCAGCCGTCGCCGGTGACGTTGTCTGTGCTGCTCGCGTAACCGATCCAGCTCACGTTGTTGTTGCCTGCATCGGTCACTTGATAGAGGAGCTGCAGCGCGCCGTAGTCACCCGCGGGAATGGCCTGCTGAATCATCCCGTATGCGGGGACCGTGAGGGTGATGTTGGTCTGCAGCTTCTCGCCGACGAAGCTGACCTTGTAGGCATGCGGCGATGGGTCGACGTTCACGATGCCGAAGTTCGTGCGGAAATCCGCATCCTGCCTCAGGCCCAGCGCGATTCCCTCGTCGATGTACTGCACGGACAACGTATCGGGATCGATAGCATCGAACGGCTGCGATACCGTGCCGGCCGATCCCGGTTGTTTCGTGTAGATGCGCGAGAAGCCATCGATTGCCGCGTTGGCGTCGAGGGTCGTGCCGGTGTAGGGGATGAATACCAGGCTGCCGAGGCCGGACGCTCCGAGCGAATTGGCCACGAAGTCCTGGATCGTGATGAATTGTTGCGAAGGAAGCGTGACGCTCTTGTAGCTCGCAAGGTTCAGCGCATTGGTCGCGCCCTGCGCCCAGAAGCCGACGACTACCTGCTGCGGCGTGTCGCGATAGTTCACGAGCGTGACATCAGACTTGAAGAAAAGGCCGCCGCCGCCAGCCACACTACCGGCCGCAGGAATGATGAACGCGCGCGCCGAGATGGAGTCGGTAATCGCTGATGCGCGCACACCTTTCGCGTGGGTGACTTTGCGGGCGTGGAGCTGTGCGAGGAGTTGCGCGGGCAACTCCGGCTCGACGGACGAGAATACGAGGGTGGCAGGGTCAGCGGCGGAGAGGTGCGCCAGACGCGACGGCTGGCGTGCAGCCAGCGTCATCGCGAATGCGCTCACTGCGAAGAACAGGGTGGTCGTTTTCATGGGTCGGGTTCCTCCGGAAACAGTCCATTCTGATTCCGCATGCGGTCGCGGCGCAAACGCGAATCGGCTACACTTTGAGTGCCTCGTGGATCGTCGAGCTCTTCTCCTTGTTGCCTTTGTCCTGATTGCCGCCTGCCACCGCAAACCGTCGGTGCCGCCGGACGTCGTCGCGCGCGTGGGCGAGCGGATGGTCACGCTCAGCGATTTCAAGCGCTATCTCGACCGGAACACCGGCACTGATCTGGCGCAATTGGGCCCCGAGGTCGCGAGCGCGATGGTGGATCAGTACCTGGAAGAAGTGATCCTCTCCGAGTACGCAGCGGCTCACGGTGTGGAGATTCCGGCGGAAAAGATCGCCTCCGCTGTCCGCACCGACGCCGGCGTCACTGTCATCGAAAAACGCGACGAAATGAGGCGCCAGCGGCTCATCGGCGATACATCGGAGAACGTCGCACCGCCGTCAGACGCAGACATCCGTGCTTACTACGAGCAGCATCCCGCCGAGTTCAAGAGCGGCGAGGAAGTGCACGTCAAACAGATCCTCGTGCATGACGAGAATGTCGCCACGGAGATCGATCAGAAGCTGCACGCCGGCGGCTCGTTCGAGGCACTCTCCAGCCAATACTCGCTGGCCCCGAATGCGAAGAAAGGCGGCGAGATCGGCTACGTCAGTCGCGGCGAGCTGCCGAAAATGTTCGAGGACGAGATCTTCGCGCTCAAGCCGGGCAACATCAGCGGCGTCATCCGGACGGATTCCAGCTTCCACGTCTTCAAGGTGGAAGACCGGCGCCCCCCCGGTGTCATCGACCTCGCCACCGCCTCACCGGTCATCCGCGAACGGCTGAAAGACGACGCCGTCCGCGATCGCATGGCTCAGCTCGTCGGACGGGCCCGCTCCGAGCTTTCGATCGCTGTCCTGACCAAGCGCCTCCCTTTCAAGTACACCGGCGGGTTCCCGAAGTCGGAGAACGAATAAACCGGCTCCGTACCGCCGTTGTCCGTCCGTACAGGAACCCAAACCCTCCATCTACGTCAAAGAGATACGCATGAAAAAAACGATTCTTGCACTCGCCCTTACCCTCTCGGCGGCCTCGCTTTCCGCCGCCCAGTTACTAGAAGCGATCGTCATCCGCGTCGGTGACCGCGTCATCACACGGACGCAATACGTGCGCAGGCTGCATGACGCCTCCACGGAGATCGAGCAGACGGCCACGTCTCCTGCCGAAGTCGCAACGAAGAAAGAAGAGTTGCGGAAGAATCTCTCGAACGATCTGATCGCTGAACTGCTGATCAAAGACCGCGCCGACCGGCTCGGCATCACAGTTACCCCCGATGAGATCAAAGAAGCCCTTGTCCGCCTGAAAGAGCAGTACGGCATGAAGACGGACAAGGATTTCGAAGACTCGCTCCGCAAGTCCGGGATGTCACGTGCCGACATGGAAGCGCGCCTTCACGACACGATCCTGACCAATAAGGTCTTCGGCCGCGAGCTGCGGTCGCGCGAAGATCTGACCGACAAGGAATTGCGCGACCGTTACGACCGCGAGAAGGAGCGCTACCGCCTCCCGGAGCGCGCCCGTCTGCGCGAGATCATCGTAATCAAGCCGGATGATCCGACCAAAGTCGAAGCCGCCCGCGAGCGCGCTACCGCGCTTGCGGCGCAGAGCCGCACCGGCGACTTCGCGAAGCTGGCCACGACCTCCTCCGATTCCGGCACCAAAGAAAAGGGCGGCGACCTTGGCGAAGTCGCACGCGGCGAGCTCCTCCCCGATCTCGACAAAGCTGTGTTCAATGCCCAATCAGGCGCCGTCCTGGGCCCGATCGAAACGAAGTCCGGCTGGCACATCCTGAAAGTCGAAGCACGCCTGCCGTCCGAAGTTCCGGCGTTCGAGTCCGTCAAAGACCGCCTTCGGAAGGATGCGAGCGAAGACGCCTGGCAGCGCGACTACAAGGCTTACATCGAACGGCTGCGCAAAGACGCGTTCATCCAGATCAACGATCAGTACATCCCGTCGACGTAGCTCGCGACGCAGAGAGAATCATCGAAGGGCGGACTTCTCCAGTCCGCCCTTTTCCTTTGCGCGATCTACACCCGGTGGCTTTTCCAGGCACTTTTCGCCCCTCGGACAGCCGTTATCCCCCGCCCCAGTAGAGTTTGACGTGTATTGTTGTCTTGCGGCTTAAGCTTCGTGGCACCAATGCACGAGCTGATTGCCGACCTTCCTTTCGATGAGCGCCCGCGTGAGCGGATGCTGATGCACGGCGCGGAAACCCTCTCCGATGCCGAACTGCTCGCCGTGATCCTTGGGTCCGGCATGCGCGGAAAGAACGCCATCCAACTGGCGCGCGAGCTTCTCAACGATGGCTTTGCATCACTCGCTCGCTGCGATGCGGAGCAACTGGTGAAACGGAACGGCGTCGGTGAGGCGAAAGCGACGCGCGTCGTCGCAGCGTTCGAGATCGCACGACGCCTGGCGAACTTCAAGACCGATGATCCGCGGGACTTCGATGCTGGCCTCTTTGGCCGCAACCTCGTCATCCGATCCGCACGGCTGCGTCAGGAGCGGCTCGGTGCCCTCCTCCTCGACTCGCGCCACCGCGTCATCCGCGACCGCACCCTCTACGTCGGCACCGTCGACCGCGCCTTCGTCTCCGCGCGCGAAGTCGTTCGTCTCACGCTCGACGCCAATGCCGTCGGCGTCGTCCTGTACCACAACCATCCGTCCGGCGACCCGACACCCTCCCTCGAAGACAACAAGTACACCAAGAAAACAGGCGAGACCCTTCGCGCGATCGACATCGAGCTCGTCGACCACATCATCGCCGGCGCGCACAGCTTTGTTTCGATGGGGCAGAAGGGGTTAATTTGAGGAGGAGTTGAGGCTCAGGCCTACCGGATAAGGCGAATGTACTCTTCGTGCGGCCCAATCCAGAACCACACGATGCCGGTTGACGAGACCGCGCCGAGCACACGATGCGATGAGCCCACGCGCGCTGACCCGTAGGGACCGACTCGCTTGAATTGAAGCGAAGGATGACGAGGGTTGGACTTCAAGCAGTTCGTAGTTGGCGCGGGCCAAAGCCTGCAATTCAGGTGGAAGCTCGGCGAAACGCCGCCAAAACAAACTTGAAGCACGATGACTCAAAGCTCAGTAGTTTCACCGCGCTCAAATTCTGCCAGAGCCTCGGCCGCAAACCGGTCGAGACGCCCCTCGGCCACATCACGTTCAAGCTCTCGATCCCATGCCTGCCAGTCGCGCTCAACGAACCACGAGCGGAACGCGGCCCACTCCTCCGGGCTCAACTCCTCAACTTCGCGCTCAATCTGCTCCACCTTGCTCATGACGATTTGAATGATAGCGGCTTCTCGGCTCTTTCCACCGCCCAACTATCCTTCTTAATCAGAATGCCGAGGGCAGTCAACGCCGGTCGCCGTTCGCCTACCCCGCCACCAGCGCCGGTTTCGGCAGCGCTGGGAGGCTCCGGGGGTACAGCTTCGTCTCGATGGCACAGACGGATGCTTTGAGTCGATTTCTAGCGCAGCCGCCGGAGGTAATACACCCAGAAAGCAGCGTCCTCTCGCAACAGGTTGAACGGCAAATCCGCAAGCACCGAGGTGTTGCAGGGAACCGTCCAGACGTCGGCACCGTAGCGCTGAAATGTCATCTTGATTCTTGGAAGATGGTAGA
>DATLVW010000575.1:0-3196 GCA_035577085.1 Thermoanaerobaculia bacterium | reverse complement strand
GCCGGGCACAGTCTGCGGCGTCTTGCCGATGGCCTCGACCTCCTTGCCGGAGATGCGGACCATGAGACCGCGTTCGGTGATGAGCGTGTAGGAGCCGCCCAGCGATTGCGTAATCGTGGCGCGCGCCCCCTCGGGGACGAGAACTTTCTCGCCGCTCGGAATCATGACGGCTTCGGCGCTGCGGGAGAGGGTGACTTCTTCGCGGATGTTCATAGTTTTTATTGGGGGTTGGGAGTTGGGGGGGGTGGGAGTTGGAGACGACCGCCCACTCCCACTCCCCACCCCTACTCCCCACTCCCTACTCCGTGCTTACCACTTCCTTATCCCCTTCGATCGCGCTGTTCAGCGTGTGCCAGGGCAGCGAGGCGCATTTGACGCGCGCCGGGAACTCTGACACGCCTGAGAACGCGGCCAGGCGGCCAAGTTCTGCCGTGCTGAGGCTGCCGGGCTCGCCGGTCACAAGCTTGTGGAAGACGTCGAAGAGTTGATGCGCTTCCTGCGTGGTCTTTCCTTTTAATGTCGAGCTCATCACGGACGCGGAGGCTTTCGAGATCGCGCAGCCGTTGCCGGTGAAGCCGATGTCTTTGATTGTCTCGCCGTCCATCTCGACGAAGATCGTGTAGTGATCGCCGCAGAGCGGGTTGTAGCCATCGACGGTTCGCGTCGGATGGGCCAGCTCGTGAAAATTGCGAGGGTTCTTGTTGTGGTCGAGGATGACCTGCTGGTAGAGCTCACGAAGGTCGGACATGTTCTAGCGGAATACCTCGATGACTTTTTCGAGACCGGCGACGAGCGCGTCGGCCTCGTCTCGTGTGTTGTACATCGCGAAGGACGCGCGGCCGGTTGCGGGAACGTTAAAACGCATCATCAGCGGCTGCGCGCAGTGATGGCCGGTGCGGATCGCGATCCCCTGATCATCGAGAATGGTTCCGATGTCGTGCGGGTGAACGCCTTCGAGCACGAAGGAGATGACGCACGCCTTCTCCGCCGCGGTGCCGATGATGCGCAATCCGTCGAGCTCGAGAAGCCGCTTCGTCGCGTAGTGCAGCAGATTCTGCTCGTGCGCGGCGATGCGCTCGATCCCGATCGCATTCATGTAATCGATGGCCGAGGCCATGCCGATGACACCGGCGATGTTGGGCGTACCCGCCTCGAACTTGTAGGGGAGCGCGTTGTACGTCGTCTTCTCGAAGCTGACCGAGAGGATCATGTCGCCGCCGCCCTGCCACGGAGGCATGGCATCGAGAATCGCCTCTTTCCCGTATAGCACGCCGGTGCCGGTCGGACCGTAAATCTTGTGGCTGGAGAAGGCGTAGAAGTCGCAGTCGAGCTCGCGCACATCGATGTGAAGATGCGGAACGCCCTGTGCGCCGTCGATCAGGACTACCGCGCCCGCTGCGTGCGCCAGAGCGATCATTTTCCGGATCGGATTGATAGTGCCGAGGGCGTTGGAAGCGTGGCCGAAGGCGATGAGCTTCGTACGCGAGGTCAGCAACTTCTGGAATTCGTCGATGAGAAGTTCGCCGGAATCGTTCACCGGCGCGACGCGCAGACGCGCTCCCTTTTCGTCGCAGAGCATCTGCCACGGCACGATGTTGGAGTGATGCTCGATCGCAGTGATCAGCACCTCGTCCCCGGCACCGACGTTCTCGCGCCCCCACGTCTGCGCGACCAGATTGATCCCCTCGGTCGTGCCGCGCGTGAAGACGATCTCTTTTTCATCGCGCGCGCCGATGAAGCGCTTCACCGTCGTGCGCGCATTCTCGTACGCGGCCGTGGCAACTTCACTGAGGTAGTGAACGCCGCGGTGCACGTTCGAGTTCTCGTCGGTGTAATAGCGAACAATGCGGTCGATGACCTGCTGCGGTTTCTGCGTCGTCGCGGCGTTGTCGAGATAGACCAGCTTGCGGTTTTCGCGCACGGTCCGATGCAGGATCGGGAAGTCGCGGCGGATGCGATCGACGTCGAGTGAATCGGCGACGCGAGACGACGGACCAGCTTGCGTTTCCGTAGCGGCGCTCATCAATTGATCACCTCTTCGGCTCGTCCGAGCTTCTCCGCCATACGGCCCGGCATCCGCAGGAACAGTGCGCCCGCTGCGGTCTCGCGCACGACGCCGACCTTCATCCGCTCGACGATCTCGCTGGCAAATGCGTACACGAGCAAGTTGCGCGCTTCTTCCGCGCTTATACCCCGCGAGCGAAGGTAAAAAAGCGCTTCCTCGTCAAGCTGTCCGATCGTCGAGCCGTGATTGCACTTCACGTCGTCGTTATGGATCTCGAGCGACGGCTTCGAATCGATGACGGCGGTCTCCGACAACAGCAGGTTCTTGTTCGTCTGCCGCGAATTCGTCTTCACCGCGTCCGGCTCGACGATGATGCGGCCGTCGAAGATGCCGCGGGCGTTCTCGTCGAGGACGCCTTTGAAGAGCTCGACACTGTCGCAGTGCGGCGCAACATGATCGATCACGGTGTGATTGTCGACGTGCTGGCGGCCGGAGAGGACGAAGATCCCTTCCATCGAAAGGCTGGCTCCTTCGCCGGCCAACGCTGCGTTGATTTCATTACGCACCAGACCGCCGCCGATGGCGATCGTGCGCGACGTGACGCTCGACGAACGCTCCTGGTGAATCTGCACGGTGCCGATGTGGAAGGCGTCGAGCGATTCATTCTCGTATTTGTAGTGATCGACGACGGCGCCTTCGCCGGCGACGATCTCCGTGACCGTGTTCGTGAAGTAAGGCCCGCTCCCGAAGAACGTCTCGACGACCGTGATCTGGCTTCCGCGGCCGGCAACGATCAGGTTGCGCTGTTGCGTCATCACCGGATGTTCCTTGATCGGTGCGGAGATGGAACAAACGTGAATGAAGCCTTCGACAACGGTTCCGGGCGCGATCTCGATGAAGGTGCCGTCCTGCCAGAGCGCCGTGTTCAGCGCGGTCATGGCGTGCTTCTCGTAGTCGGCATAGCGCGCGAAATGCTGCGCGAAAGATTCGCTCTCCATCGCCTCGCGCATCGGTACGATCCTGATTCCGGGATGCTCGTTGGCAAGCGAGGCGCGGTTCGCGTAGAGCATTCCGTTGACGAACATCAGCTCCGCAGCGGCCTTCTCACCGAATGGCGAGGTACCTGTCCGGTCGTTCGGCAGCTTCCGATCGAATTTCCAGTCGTTGCTGGCGAGCGCCGCAAGCGAGGTG
>DATLVW010000574.1:0-4286 GCA_035577085.1 Thermoanaerobaculia bacterium | reverse complement strand
CATTCTTGCCCGGCGGTACGGTTGCTTGATTGGCGCTCCAATGGACCATCGCGAAATGGCCGCAAAAGACACCGCTGGGCAGGGACGCCCAGCGGTAGCAGGCAAGAATGCCTGCGCTACTCTTCAGCCGTTCGCTCGCCTCACGACAAACGTCACATCGTCATTCGACGACGCTCCCGGTTTCACTGCTTCGCGGCGCCGTCACTTTGAGAAGGTCAAGTAGTGCAGGCATTCTTGCCTGCTCCCGTCGGGCGTTCTTGCCCGGCGGTACGGTTTCTTGATTGGCGCTCCAACGGACCGTCGCGAAATGGCCGCAAAAGACACCGCTGGGCAGGGACGCCCAGCGGTAGCAGGCAAGAATGCCTGCGCTACTCTTCAGCCTTTCACTGCTTCGCGGGCACCTGCACTTTGAGAAGGTCAAGTAGTGCAGGCATTCTTGCCTGCTACCGTCGGGCATTCTTGCCCGGCGGTACGGTTTCTTGATTGGCGCTCCAACGGACCGTTGCGAAATAGGCTGGTGCGAGTTTCCCCTGACCAATCGAAGCTTTCACTCCTTTGAGGTAACAAATTGTGACCTCAAGTTGTGGAGACCGCACAAAGCGAATAAGGCGGTGGGCCGCAGAGTCGCCGGTCAACCGCAGACTTAAAGTCACAATCCGTGACTTCAAGCTCATCGCCCAACAACAGTGCCGCCGGGCTCAACCCGGCGGCACGTGGTGGTTGCGCTTAGTACTGAATGATCGAACTGTTGAACGTGTCGTGGTTCGACCACGAGCCATTCACGCTGATGTGATCGCCCGGGCGTGTGCGCCAGACGTTGACCGAGCGCTTCGTATCCATGTTGCGAACGTCGACCTTCACCGGCAAGCCGGAGGCGTCATCGCGGATGGTTACATAGTTGAGCCGGCGGTTGACGCTGATGACCGTACCGCTCATCCATCCACTCGAGCCATACGGCACGCCGCGGTAGGCCGGATCGCTGGTGTAAGCAGGCTCACCCGAAAACGCGATGTAATCGGCATTCACGGAATCGCCGGAGACGACGCCGCCAAGACGGACCCGATCGCCAACGCGGATGTCGCGGTTGCGAATCGTGGACACGGGAACGTAGTAGACGTAGCTGCCATGATTGAGCTCAATTCGATACTGATCGCCCTCGCGGGCCATGCTGGTGATCTCCCCCTGCGTGGAGATACGGTCGGCGCGATACTGATAAGCGCGCTCCTGCGGTTGAGGCGCCGCGATCGCCGCCGAACTGAGCAGCACCGCAAAGCCGCTCGCCGCGACGAGCGCTCTGAAAGCATTTCGTTTCTCGTTCATCGAATCCTCCTTAGGATGGTCTCACTTCGCCAAATAACCATCGCAAAGATGTTGCCATGATCGAGACTCAAAGCGTTCTGATCGATGAAGTTCTGGAGGTCGCAAAGGGACGACAAAACGAACCACAGAGACACAGAGGACACAGAGGACACAGAGTTGAAGCATTCCTCTGTGACCTCTGTGTCTCTGTGGTTAGGGTTTGCCGTTCTACATCGTCGCCGCTTCGGCCAGTCTCGCTGCGCTCTCATCGTGCGCGCGCATGAATGACGCGGGATCGCTGAGCACGGAGCCCATCCGCATTCCCTTGCGGATGGCGGTGAGCGTTACGCGGCGCGTGGCGATCGCGGCTAGCAGGCCGAGGTTCGTTTTGAGTTTGCCTTCGATCTGGTAGCGGACGTCCATGGCGTGTTGCCAGAGGCCGGCGTATTCGCGGTAGAACTCTTCGAGGGGGAGTTTCGTCGGCAGGACGGTGTGGGCGATGTCGTATAGCTCCCAATCGCGCGTGTTCACCTGGCCTTCGACTTCGTCCCAGAGGTCCGTGCCGGGAAGCGGGGTGAGGACGGAGAAGCCGGAGTTGTAGGCGCCGGTCTCGTCGATCCAGCGCTTCAGGCGGTCGAAGTCGGATTTCTCCCACGTCGGGTCGATGATGAAATTCGGCGTGTAGCCGACGCCGAGCTCCTGCAGGATCCTGATGGCCTGGTTGTTGTGGTCGGCCGTGTTTCTCTTGTTTACCGACTTGAGGCCGGCGTCGTCGACTTTTTCGAGGCCGAGGAAGACGGTCATACGGCCGCAGCCCTTCCATTGCTCGACGAGCTTGGGGAACTTGCAGATGATGTCGCTGCGGGTCTGGATCGTGTAGTGCTTCTTGATGCCGGAGTTGATCAGCGCCTGGCCGAGCTCGCGGCCGCGCTTCACGTTCATCCAGAAGATGTCGTCGGTGATGAAGATGTTCGGCGCTTCGATCTGCTCGATCTCTTTGACGACGCGCGCCGGCGACTTCTCGCGGAACGTGCTCTCGTGAAACTTCCAGACCGAGCAGAAGTTGCACTTGAACGGACAGCCGCGCGCGGTCTCGAGCAGAGCGAGCGGGCGGCGGAAGTTGATGTAGTACTCCGAGGCGTACTCTTTGATGAGATGGCGGGCGGGGAACGGCAGCTCGTCGATGTTCGGCCGTGCCGGCGCCGCAGCCGTACGGATCGGGCCGGAGGGGGCGTTGATGAGGAGGCCGGCAACCTTCGTCAGATCCTTGTTCTTCGCCCAGGCGGCGACGAGCGGCGTCATCACTTCCTCGCCGTCGCCGACGACGACGACATCGATCACGGGTTTCACGAACCAGTTCGGATCGCGCGACGCGTCGTGCCCGCCGAGGACGATGAGCGCCTCGGGTAGCGCGGTCCGGACCATTTTCGCCAGACGCAGCGCGCGGAAGCGCTCCGTGGTGAAGTTGCACTGCAACCCGACGATCTCGGGAGCAAAGGCCTTCATCTTGGCGAGGCCTTTCTCGATTCCGTCGATCCTCATGTCGACGATCTGGCACGTGTGCCCCTCGGCTTCCAGGCCGCCGGCGATGCATTCGAGCCCGAGCGGCTCGACGAACGTGATCATCTCGAGGCCGATGATTCCGCCGATGGGTGCTTTCAGAAATGAGACCTTCATCTGTATTACCTTCCCAAAAATTGTACGCGAGGAGTCAATGTAACACGCTGGCTCGGTTACAATTTCGCTCCACCCCGGTCAACCGTTTCACCAAGAGGAGAAAGAACCATGCGCTGCAGAATCCTGGCCGCCACCGTCCTGATCACGTTCACCGCCGCGCTCGCCGTTGCCGCCGACGACCCGAAGGCAAGCGCCGCCAAACATCAGGCGGAGATGGAAGCGATGATGAAAGCCGCCACGCCGGGCGATGCGCACAAAAAGCTCGGCGCGATAGTGGGCACGTTCAATACCGACGTGAAGATGTGGATGGAGCCCGGTGCTCCCCCCACCGCCGGAGGGGGCGTATCGGAGAACAGTTGGGCGCTCGACGGCCGTTTCGTCCAGCAGCAATTTACCGGCACGTTCATGGGGATGCCTTTCCACGGCATCGGCTACACGGGCTACGACAACATCAAGAAGCACTACATCGGCTCGTGGATGGACAACTTCTCCACGTCGATGATGGTGTCCAGCGGCACAGCGTCCGCTGACGGCAAGTCGATCACCTTCACGTCCACGGAGGACGACCCGATGACGGGCAAGTCGTCCGAGGTCAAAGAGACGCTCACTGTCATCGACGACGATCACCACTCGCTCGAGATGTGGGGCGCCGGCCCGGACGGCAAGATGTTCAAGATGATGGAGATTGCTTACTCGCGGAAGAAGTAGGGGTGTGGGGGGTGGGGGGTTGGGTGTGGGGGTGGGAGAGGTCCGTGCGAAAGACCCTTGAGTCTCATGAATGAGACCCCCGAGTCTCATGCGAAAGACCCTGAGTCTCATGAATGAGACTTGCGAGTTTCATGAATGAGATCCGTGAGTCTCATGCATGAGACTCTGAGTTTCATGCGTGATACCCGCGAGTTTCATGAATGAGACTCTGAGTCTCATGCGTGATACCCGTGAGTCTCATGCGTGATACCCGTGGGTTTCATGCGTGATACCCGTGAGTTTCATGAAAGAGACTCTGAGTCTTATGCGTGATACCCCTGAGTTTCATGAATGAGACTCTGAGTCTCATGCGCGATACCCGTGAGTATCATGCGTGAGACTCTGAGTATCCTGCGAGACGCCTCCTTTGCGGAGACGAAGGAACATCGCTCGCAGGCTCAGTACTTTACGCGTTTTATGTGCCCGCACCGTTGACTTTCGGAAACAGCGGACCTATCTTTCCGGTCACGCAGAGGCGACGCCTGAGTCATAGCGTCCGATTCCCGAGCCAGAGACCGGTGGGAAGTAGAGGACCGGCCTTGAATGAGGTGGGATTCCGTCGA
>DATLVW010000573.1:0-5192 GCA_035577085.1 Thermoanaerobaculia bacterium | reverse complement strand
CTCCAGTCCGACTCCGTGGCGCGATTGGTCGGACTAGAGAGTCCGACCTACGTTTCGCTTCGTTTTTCTTCGTTGCTTTGGCGCTACTCGCCATAACCGCCTTCGCCCAACCCGCAAACACCATCACCATCAACGACGACCAACCCGTCTACGCCGAGGGCGTGCCGTTCATGCTGAGCGGAACGTCCGCGCCGGGCGCCGTCATCGCCGTCGCAATCGAGAAATCCGGCAACGGACAAACCACCGCCGACACGACCGGACACTGGACATTGATGTGGACGCCGCCGGTGAAGACTGGTACGTGGACGATCACCGCAACGTCCGGTGGCGTCACCGCGACGCAACTCTTACGCGTTCAGCTTCCGGGAAACGTGCAGCGCCAGCCGATCGTCGAGCCGGTGCTGCGCTACGGCACGCCGGAGATTCCCCATCCCGAGGCGTATCAAGAGATGACGGATCGCTGGAGGATCGCGCCGCCGCCGTACGAGCTCACCGAAAAGCCAAAGGCCCGCGCCATTGGCAAGAACGGCGCGACACTCGATCCCTACAACCAGAACCTCATCAAAGGTGACCTGCCGATCTTCGGCAAGGACTGGTTTTTCGACTTCACCGGAATCAGCGACACGCTCGCGGAGTCGCGAACGTTGCCGACGCCGTCCGGCGTCAGCGCCGTTAAGCCGACCTCGATCACCGTGTTTGGCAAAGACAACCAGAACCTCTTCAACGAGAACCTCATCGCCTCGTTCGATCTCTTCCAGGGCGATACGGCGTTCAAGCCGATCATGCAGCGCTTCAAGGCCACGCTGATCGCCAACCTCAACTACGTCCATCTTCGCGAGAACGGGCTGGTCAAACCTGATGTGCGGCGCGGAACCTCGCGCACCGACGGCGCACTCTCACTCCAGGAATTCTTCTACGAGCGCAAGCTCAAGGACGTCTCGCCGAACTATGACTTCATCTCGATTCGCGTCGGTTCGCAGCCGTTCAACAGCGACTTCCGCGGCTTCATCTTCAACGACACCAACCTCGGCGTCCGCGTCTTCGGCAATTTCGCGTCGAATCGCTACCAGTACAACGTAGCCGTCTTCGACCGGCTGGAGAAAGACACCAACTCCGGCCTCAACACGATGGCGCTTCGCGATCAGCAGGTCGCGATCGCGAACATCTATCTGCAGGACTTCCTCGTCCACGGCTACACGCAGCAGTTCAGCGTCCACTACGTCCGCGATGAGGCGACGTTCCACTACGACCGCAACAGCATCCTGGTGCGTCCGGCCCCGGTCGGCGTCTTCACGCCGCACGAGATTCGCGCCACCTACCTCGGCGAGTCAGGACTCGGCCACATCGGCCGTTTCAACGTCGATCACGCGGTCTACTACGTCTTCGGTCACGACGATCTCAACCCGATCGCCGGGCCTGATCCGAAACTCAAAGATGGCAACGGCGTGCAGGTCGGCGCCGGCAGCGCAGCGCTCGAAGTCTCCTACGACCGCGACTGGATCCGTCCTCGGCTGGCGTTCTTCTACGCGTCCGGCGACCGCAGCCCGCGCGACCGCAAGGCGACCGGCTTCGACGCGATCTTCGACAGCCCAAACTTCGCCGGCGGCGGCTTCTCCTTCTTCAATCGCCTCGGCATCCGGCTCGCGGGCACGGGCGTCGCGCTCGTGGAGCGTGGCTCGCTGCTGACCAGTCTGCGCAGCTCGAAAGATGAGGGACAGCCGCAGTATGTCAATCCTGGAGTTCAGATCGCCAGCGCGGGACTCGACGTCGATGTCACGCCGCGCCTCAAAGCGATCTTCACCGGCAACTACATCCGCTTCGACGCGGTGCAATCGGTCGAGGCCATCCTCTTTCAAGGCAACATCCACAAGGAGCTCGGAACCGACCTTTCGATCGGACTTCGCTACCGCCCGCTGCTGAATCAGAACGTCGTCATCGTCGGTGGTTCGGCGCTGTTTTTGCCGGGCCGAGGATTCAAAGACATTTATGAGAGAGACCGTCCCCTCGTTCACGTCTTCACGAATGTGATTCTGACCTTCTGATGAAACGGATAACGATCGTACTCGCCGCTGTTCTCACCATCGCGCTGGCCGTGATCAGCATCCGTGCGCAGTCGTCGCCAGAACTGCCCGCGCTCATGCGACAGACGCAGGCCGAGGCTGACGCCAAGAGCGCGGGCTGCCTCTCGTGTCATCAAGGCATCGAGCCGATGCACGCGTCGGCTGCTGTGAAGCTAGCCTGCACCGATTGCCATGGCGGCGACGGCAACGCCCGAACGAAGGAAGCCGCGCACGTCAAGCCGCTGCATCCCGAGGTGTGGAAAACGTCGGCGAATCCGCAGCGCTCGTACACGGCACTCCTGAAGGAGCCGGTCGAGTTCGTGAAGTTCATCAACCCGGGCGACTTGCGCGTGTCACAGGAAACGTGCGGCGCCTGCCATCAGCGTCAGGTCAATGCCGTGCCGCGAAGCACGATGACGACGTCCGCGGTTTTCTGGGCCGCGGTCAGCTACGCCAACGGTCTCGTCAGCCGCAAGCAAGGCCTCCTCGGCGAGAGTTACAGCCGCGAGGGCAACGCGCAGTCGCTCAAGCCGGCCACGCCGCCGACGCCCGAGCAGATCGCGAAGGGCGCGCTGCCGGTTCTCGTTCCGCTGCCGCGCTGGGAGATCTTTCAGCCGGCCGAGTACTTCCGCGCGTTCGAGCGCGGCGGCATCTCAGGCTCCAGTTCGTTCCCCGACATCGGCAATCCGAGTCCCGAGGTCGATGCGGGGCGGCCGGACATCCGCCTCGGCAACCGCGGCCGCGGCACCGGACTGCGCATCTCGCCCGCGCTCATCAATCTCAACAAGACGCGTCTCAACGATCCGCATCTCTCGTTCATGGGCACGAACGATCATCCCGGCGATTACCGTTCGTCGGGTTGCACCGGATGCCACGTCGTCTACGCCAACGATCGCGATCCGTTGCACTCCGCCGGCTACGGTCAGTACGGAAACACCGGGCTCTCGATCACCGGCGACAAATCGATTCCGAAGAACGAACAGGGCCATCCGCTCCGCCACCAGTTCACGCGCGCCGTGCCGACGAGCCAATGCATGTCGTGTCACATGCATCAGCCGAATTCTTTCGTCAACACCTACCTCGGCTACACGATGTGGGACTACGAATCGGACGCCGAGTTGCTCTGGCCGAAGAAGCAGAAGTACCCCACCCAGGCCGAGCGATATGCATCGCTTGACGCCAATCCGGAAGGCGCCGCGCCGCGCGGATTGTGGTCCGACGAGAAGTTCCTTGAAAACGTCACCGATCTGAACTCGCAGGCGAAGAACACCCAGTTCGCCGACTATCACGGTCACGGCTGGAACTTCATGGCCGTCTACAAACGCGATCACAAAGGCAATCTGCTCGATGGCGACGGGAAGCAGGTTTCGTTCGACGATCCCGCCAAATTCAAGAAGGCCGTGCATCTGCAGGACATCCACCTCGAGAAGGGGATGCACTGCGCCGACTGCCACTTCTCGCAGGACGAGCATGGCAACGGCCAGATCTACGCCGAGTACGGCAACAACATCGAGATCGAATGCCAGGACTGTCACGGCAACGTCGATGCGTACACGAACCTGCGCACGTCGGGTCCGGCTGCGCCTCCGGGCGGCACCGATCTGCTGCTCGGAACGACGCCTTTCGGCCAGCGCCGCTTCATCTGGGTCAACGGCAAGCTTTACCAGCGCTCGATGCTCAATCCCGGCATGCAGTGGGAAGTGATCCAGGTCAAAGACTCGATCACGCCGGGCAATGCGCACTACAACGAGCGCTCGGCGTACGCGAAGACGATCCAGCGCGACGGCTCCTGGGGCGCGCGTGCGGGCGCGAACCTCGCGCACGCCGACGCGAAGATGACGTGCTACGCCTGCCACACATCGTGGATGACGTCGTGCTCGGGCTGCCATCTCCCGCAGGAACAGAACGCGAAGACCGAGGTGCATCACTACGAAGGCGGCGAAACGAGGAACTACGCGTCATACAACCCGCAGGTCATCCGCACCGACGTCTTCATGCTTGGCGTGAACGGGACGACGAAGGGACATCGCCTCGCTCCGGTGCGCTCGTCATCAGCGCTCGTCATCAGCTCGACGAATGCGCTACGAGATCGCATCTACATCCAGCAGCCGCCGATCTCTTCGGCTGGATATTCGAGTCAGGCATTCAACGCGCACGTGCCGCACACCGTTCGGTCGCGTGAGACGCAGGGTTGCGGAAGCTGCCACGTCACGAAAGAGAACGACAACAACGCCTGGCTCGCCCAGCTTTTGCTGCAGGGAACGAACTTCGTCAACTTCATCGGCCGCTACGCGTACGTCGCGGAAGGGAAGGGCGGCTTCGAAGGAGTCTGCGTCACCGAGTGGGATGAGCCGCAGGCGGTGATCGGATCGTCGCTTCACAAGATCGTCTATCCCGACTACTACGCCAAGCATCAGCAGAACAAGATGGAGCTCCAGGTCGCGCACGAGCACCACGGCGACTCACGCTCGCTGCAGATGCGAGGAGAGTTCCTCTACAGCGCGAATGGCGAAGAAGGCTTCAGCGTCTACGACGTCGCCAACATCGATAACAAGGACTTCTCCGAGCACATCGTCTCCGCGCCGGTTTCTCCGCTCGGACAGCGTACCTTCGTGAAGACCAAGTTCGCGTCCGCCGTGGCGCTGCCGACGACGATGCCTATCGATCCGAACCGGCAGACACAGTTCATTCCGGAGAATCAGGAGCAGCCGATCCACCCGCTGTACAAGTACGTGTACGTCGCCGACCGTGAAGAGGGACTCATTCTCATCGACGTCACGACGCTGGCCGACGCCAATCCGTCGAACAACTTCCTGACGCGCGCCGTGACCTTCAACCCCGGCGGCGCCCTGAGCGGCGCGCGGTCGATCTACGTGGCCGGGCGATGGGTGTTCATCGGTGCCGCGGGGGGACTGGTCATCGTCGACATCGACAAGCCGCTCGCGCCACGGATCGTCGCTACCATTCCGGAATTGAAAGATGCTACCGGCATCGCGGTGCAGTTCCGCTACGCCTTCGTGACCACGCACGACGGATTGTCGACCGTCGATATCACCGACCCCTCGCACCCGCGCGTGGCTGGTCATGTCGCGATTCCCGACGCCCGCAGCGTCTACGTCGCGCGCACGTACG